>CAYWIH010000112.1:0-16620 GCA_964458305.1 uncultured bacterium
GTAAAAAATAAAGCGATCGGTAAAAAAATAATGAATTTTTGTAAATCAAAATTTAATTGATAATCGCCTTGAAAAATAAAATAGTTTATTATTTCCCAGATTGCTAATAAAGCTAAATAAACCCCAAACCCTTCGATAATTCTTGGCAGATCGATCTGTTTTTTTGGAGTAATAAGACTTAAAAAAGATCGCTGGTGAATGAAGCGAACTGCTAAATAAAGTCCCAATCCCCAGAAGACAAAAGGTAAATTAAGGTATATATAAGATCCGATCGGATCGTTTGTTGTTTCTAGTTCTCCCGTCTTGCTATTAAAAAAAAGATTCGGATCGATACTTGCAAAAATAATCGCAACGAGCGAACCAATAATTATCCAAAAAAATAAAATCGTCGGTAAAGATAGTAAGTAACGCCACCATTGATTTTTGCCAATTTTAGCTAGTTTTAGGTATTTATTTGTCATTTTGTAATGGAAAATAAAAAATGTATTTTTGTTTTAGATTTTAAAATTGAAAATGACTAAAGAAGATCGATTTAAGAGAATTTTAAGGGCGGAGATATTATTTTTAATTTTTTAAAGAGCGATCGAAAATCGAATCTACAATTACTTCAGTCAATCCTTCCAAAGTATATTCTTTAGCCTCAAGATCTACTCTGCCAAAAATTTGACGGCATTTTTGAGAAGTTTGAGGGCCGATCGAAGCAATAGAAATATTTTCTAATAAAGATTGGGAATTTGCGATATTATTTATTAAAGTAGCAAAATTTTGCACCGTTTTAGAACTAGCAAAAGTAACAATATCGATCCTGCCTGTTTGTAAAGCTTCCTTAACATCTTCAGCAATGCGATCGGGACATTTAGACTCGTATGCAGCAACTTCAGAAACGATCGCCCCAGCATTCGTTAACTCTCTAACTAAAACCTCTCTACCGCCAGTTTCAACCCGAGGAAAAAGTATTTTTTGCTCTTTTAAGCGTCCCGGAAAATGTTCTACCAAAGAATCAGCAACAAAATTGGGCGGAATAAAATCCGGTTTCAATCCATATTTTTGCAAACTAGCAGCAGTTTTTTTCCCGACTACAGCAATTTTAATCCCCGCTAAACTTCTAGTATCCTTGCCCTTATTAAAAAGCCGATCGCAAAAGTATTCTACCGCATTAGCAGAAGTTAAAATTAACCAATCAAAACTTGACAAATTCGCGATCGCCCGATCTAAATTTTCCCACGAAGTTGGGGGAGTAATAACTAAAGCTGGCATTTCAACTACTTTAGCCCCAACTGATGCCAATAATTCGCTAAATTTCGCTGACTGGCCGGCCGATCGAGTTACTAAAATAGTTTTACCAGTAAGGGGTAAGTTCATTTGAAAATCTTCTTGCAAATTAACCACTTCGCCAATTACTATTACTGCTGGAGAGAGGACAATCTTAGCAGTACGATCGACTATATCAGTTAAAGTACCAAAAAATACCTCTCGATCGGCTCGATCGCAGTTGCGAATTATTGCTACTGGAGTTAAAGGCGATCGACCATTTAATTTTAATTGTTCGACAATCTTGCTTAAATTGCGAGTTCCCATTAAGATT
Source organism: uncultured bacterium (assembly GCA_964458305.1). Classification (GTDB taxonomy): domain Bacteria; phylum Cyanobacteriota; class Cyanobacteriia; order Cyanobacteriales; family JASJDA01; genus JASJDA01. The sequence continues at coordinate 1,586 of CAYWIH010000112.1, forward strand.
ACTAAAGTGTCTATTTTGGCCAGTGCTTGCCAATTTAAACTTTCAGGTCTGTGTCCGCTCAGAACGGCAAAGCAACTGCTAAGATCTTTATCTGTTAAAGGAATTCCAGTTAATAACGGTGCGGCTAAAGCAGACGATATGCCCGGAATTAATTCAAAATTGCATCCTGATTTTTTTAGAGCCAGTACTTCTTGTCGAGATCGGCCGAAAATTAAAGGATCGCCACTTTTTAGTCTGATTACTCTTTTTCCCTGCAAACAATAGGCTACCAATAGTTGGTTGATTTTTTCTTGGGGCGTATTTTGCCCTCCACCGCGCTTACCAACATCGATTTTTAAGCAATTATCCGGTGCTAATTTTAAGAGGCGATCGTCTACCAAAGCATCGTAAATTAATACTTCTGCAACTGCGATCGTTCTTTTGGCTTTTACGCTCAAATAAGCCTCGCTACCAACTCCCGCACCAACTATATATACTTTACCTGACATTTTCTGGTTTTTTTTGTAAGCCGATCGCCTGAAAATTTAAATTTATGTGGTCTCAATATATCATTTTTAGCTAATTTCTGAATCAAATATTAAGAATATTAATGTTTTTTGATTTTGCGATCGATAGCTCTTAATTTACAAGTAATATATTCTTAAAAATAAAGCGATCTAATTAATTTTTATCGCTCGTAGAAATATTAACCATTGATTTGCCTACTCGATAAAAAATAATTTTTTAAAAATGGGGATCGCTAATAATATAGTGACTTCTGGTTTTTTTGAGAGATCGAACTTTAAAAAAGCCACCTGAAAATTTTCGATAAATAGATAGATACGATCGAGAAAAACTAAAATAAATTGAAAATTAAAACTTAAAAAGTAATTATTTTAAAAATAACAATCGAACGAGATTATTGAGAGGATAGTTCGGCGATCTATTTAAATAGATAATAATAATTATAAAAAAAAATAGAGCGAGTTTAAAACAGCAATACAAAATAATAAATTAGAGCAGAGAAAAAATAAAAGCGATCGAACGATCGTATGAAAATAACTATTTTCTGAGTTTATGCTATCTTATGTAAAAGTAGTAATAATAAAGCAAAAACAGCTCTAATTTAGAAATAATTCAAAATTAGAGTTGAGAACAGAGTTTATGAATATTTTTATTACTAAAGGAGTTAACTAACGAACTTATAGTATAAAAAAAGTATCAATAAACACTAACCGCAAAAAAATAGTAAAAATTATCCCTCAAAATTTAAAAGCCAAGAAATAAAAAAATCCAATCCATAATTTGACAAAAAAATAATAATAGTCTCAGGAGTTTTATGGACTATAAACAAGAAATAATTACCACAATTCACGATTTAGGCTGTAACTTAGAATACCTAGAAGATAGACTGACCCAATTAAGTCAAGAATCAGCAACAGCAGTACTAATACCAGCACTTTACGAAGAATTAGAAAGACCGGCTTTAGCAAAAATTAGAGACCACCTCAAAGAATGTCATTTCGTTAAAACAGTTATAGTTTGTCTTTACGCCCAAACCAAAGAACAATACGTTAAAGCAGTAAACTTTTTTAGCAGCCTACCGCAAACAACCAGAATAATTTGGGAAAACGGGCCGAGAGTTACACAACTTTTAGAAAAACTGCAAGCAAGAGGAATAGACCTACTAAGTTATAAAGGCAAAGGAAAAGCGGTATGGTTGGGACTGGGGTTAGCGACACTAGAAGCAGAAGCGATCGCCTTACACGACGCAGATATCATTACCTACGATCGATCTTATCCCTTAAAACTACTGTATCCGTTGTTAGAAAAAGAATTTGGAATTGCATTTAATAAAGCATACTATGCTCGTATTAGCAAATATCCTCGCAGAATGCACGGTAGAGTAGTCAGGTTATTTGTCTCCCCCTTGCTAACAGCACTAACAGAAATGTTCGGCTATCGGGACTACTTGCGCTATTTAAGTTCCTATCGCTATCCCCTCTCTGGAGAATTTGCCTTAACCAGCGATTTAGCATTAAATACCCGCATACCATGTAACTGGGGCTTAGAAGTAGGACTTTTAGCAGAAGTTTACCGAAACGTAGCCAAAAAAAGAATCTCTCAAATCGATCTCGGAGTATTCGATCACAAACATCAAACGATCGGCAAAACAACAGACCAAGGACTGACAAAAATGTGTCGCGATATCCTGCGATCGATCTTGCGAACCTTAACAGAAACAGAGCAAGTAGTTATCTCAGCAGAACACATTCACGCATTGAGAGTTAAATTTAGACGCAAAGCCCAAGACTTTACCCGTCAATACTTCGTCGATGCCCGTTTTAACAATTTACAATACGATCGCCATCAAGAAGAAGTAACCACCGAAATTTTTGAAAAAGTGATCGAAGAGGGAGGACAGCAATATTTTCAAGATCCAGCCAAAGCACAGATTCCCGACTGGACTAGGGCTTTAGCTGTAATACCAGAACTGCGAGAATATTTACAAGAAGCAACTGTAGCCGATGAAAAAGAGGCAAAACAGCTAATCTTAGCCCACTAGATCGACGATCGAGCTTTGTCGCAGTTAATTTAATGATGGACATCAAACGAGTTATTAGTAACTCGTTATTTTATGTTTTCGCGTTGACACTTAATCGTAGTTATTTAATTTTTAACTCCTAAAATGTTACTTTTGTCTCGATCGAGGGGAAAAATAGCAGTGAACCCCCCGCCAAAATCTTGCAAAAATATGGAGTTGAAATCTCATCGGTTTATATCCTTCTTTGAACCAAAACAAGCAAGCGAACTCTGCACCAGAGCAACTATAGAGGAATTACCCGATCGAAAAGTAATTTTTGAAGAGGGAGAAGGGCCAGATTTTCTCTATTTGGTCTTAGACGGTAAAGTAGAGTTTAGAAAATCACAAAATGGCAACGAATATAAAACTATAGCTCATGCTTTAGCCGACGATTTTTTTGGTGAATTTGGTATTTTAGACGGTAGACCTCGCAGCGCGCAAGCAGTTGTCTGCGATCGAGCCACATTAGCCAAAATTCCCCGACAAAAATTTATCGAAATTTTAGGAAAAACTCAAATCACCGTCGTCTTGAGTCTGTTCTCGTATATTATCGATCGCATTAGAAATACCACCTCAGAATATGCCAAAGAATTGGTTTACAAAGACAGAATGGTATTGCTCGGAGAGATGGTAAATACGATCATACACGACTTAAAAAGTCCTTTGAGTGCGATTAACTTAGCCAGCAGTTTAGTCAAAGAAATGCACCCAGACGCAGAAACAGTCGAATGGTGCGATATTATTAAAGCCCAAGCACAACAAATGTTGTCAATGGCTCAAGAATTATTAGAATTTTCTCGAGGACAAGGAAAATTATATAAAGAGCCGATCGATCTCGTCGAAGTATTGGATATTTTTCAAAAGCTCAATCACGCTTATTTCCAAGAATCACAAGTAAAATTAATTATCAACTGTCCTGACTATATCGTATTTAACGCCGACCAAAATAAATTATTGCGAGTCTTGCAAAATCTCACCAATAACTCAGTCGATGCTTTTAAAAAGCAAGGGGGAATTATTGAAATTACGGCATGGACTACAGTAGAATCAGTTCTGATTCAATTTAGCGATAACGGCCCGGGCATTCCCGACTCGATCCGCGATAACTTGTTTGAATCTTTCGTTACCTACGGTAAGCAAACTGGAACTGGCTTGGGAACGGCGATCGTCAAATCAATTATTGAAGCTCACGGAGGTAAAATATCTTTTGAGAGCAATAAAAATAAAGGAACTACCTTCGATATTACAATTCCGATCGAATAAGATCGATCGCTTATAATTCTTTTGGAGTAATTCGTTCGTATTTTTCAAAAGGTTGATGAATCCAAGGATTATCGGCAAGGTAATCTACATAATAATTTGGTTTAACTAGGGAACTGGCTTTATACCAAATTACACCGGTGCGAATCTCTTTAACCTCATCGCCGTAATGAGTAATCAGCCAAGCAAGAGACTCTTGCAAACTAATCCCAGAGTCCACCAAATCGTCGATTAAAAGCACCCGATCGCCCAATTTCTCCCCAGTCATAGCTAAATGTTTGGAAATAGTTATTTTGCCGCGAATGCGATTGTCCTGGCCCCCGTAGGAAGCAGCAGCAAGAATGGCTAGAGGTTTGCGGTAAAGACGACACAGAATATCTCCAACTCGCAAACCACCCTTAGCGATCGCTACAATTGTCTCAAATTCCCAGCCAGATCGATCGATCGATACTGCCAAAGTTTCTATTTTTTGATGGTATTCGGGCCAGGAAATATATAAATCTGACATAAAATTAATTCCAAAAGATAACTATTAACTGCGATCGCACCCAAACATGAATCAATCGAATTCTTCGGCCAATCTAGCCACAGAAAAATTAAGTTTTGCTACTAAATTAGCTTACGGTGCTGGAGATATGGGGCCGGCTATGACTGCGAATATTTTAGTATTTTATTTATTGCCTTTTTTTACTAATGTGGCTGGTTTGCCGGCCAATTTAGCTGGTAGCGTCTTAATGCTCGGTAAAATTTCCGATGCTATTAACGATCCTCTGATCGGTATAGCCAGCGATCGCACTCGTTCTGTTTGGGGTCGTCGTTTACCTTGGATGCTTTATGGCATAATTCCTTTTGGGATTGTCTTTTTTTTGCAGTGGGTAGTCCCGGAATTTAGCAGCGATCGGGCCGTTAATAATTGGTTTTTGTTTGCATATTACGTCTTAATTGGCATATTATTTAATGTTGCTTATACTGCGGTTACTTTACCTTATCAAGCTCTGACACCGGAATTAACCCACGATTATAACGAACGAACCAGTCTCAACAGTTTTCGTTTTACTTTTTCGATCGGTGCGAGTATTTTTTCTTTGGTTTTGGCTGCTTTTATTTTTCGGGCTTTTCCTGAAGATTCTATTTTGCAATATTTAATTTTAGGTACGGTGGTTACTGTTTTCTCGATCGTGCCTTTATTTTGGTGTGTTTTAGTCGTTCAAGAAAAAGGCAAAAAAACAATTCTCAATCCGAATCAAAAAAAATATTTAGGCATTTTTTTAACAATATTAGGTAGCTGTGCTTTATTTTACGGTATTTTACCTTTTCCTAAACCAGAAGCAGCTTTGTTAACTACAATTCTCTTCATCTTTTTTGGTATTCTTTTAATAGTTTTTGGAACTAATTTAATTATTGCAAAACCAGAACCGAGTTTAAACGATCCGAATAGTTTAGTGCTAGAATCTAACGATTCTACTCCAGATTTGCCGATTTTGCAGCAGTTAAAAATAGCTTTTAGTAACAAACCTTTTTTATATGTAATCGGGATTTATTTATGTTCTTGGCTCTCGGTGCAGTTAATTGGGGCTAATTTAATTTATTTTGTAGTTTATTGGATGGGTAAAGATAATGCTATTTCTAGTTTAGTCGCAGTAGCGGTTCAAGGAACGGCTTTATTATTATTATTTGGTTGGAAAATATTGAGCGATCGCTTTGGCAAACAAACGGTATATTTTATGGGAACGAGTATCTGGATTATCGCTCAAATCGGACTGTTTCTATTACAACCAGGTCAAGATGGTTTGATGTATTTTTTAGCCTTCTTAGCGGGTTTTGGGGTATCTGTAGCGTATTTAATTCCTTGGTCGATGGTTCCCGATGTCATAGAATTAGACGAACTGCAAACCGGAAAACGCAGGGAAGGTATATTTTATGGTTTTATGGTATTGTTGCAAAAATTTGGCTTAGCATTAGCCTTGTGGTTGGTCGGAGAAGCTTTATCTCGATCGGGCTTTATCGAAACTGTAGCAGGTCAACCGACCCCAGTACAACCAGACTCGGCATTATTGGCAATTCGCTTCGTTATCGGGCCTTTACCAATTGTATTCTTAGTTTGCGGTTTAATTTTGGCTTATTTTTATCCTATTACTCGGGAAGTTCACGCTGAAATTCGTTTAAAATTAAAACAGCGTCAAGCAGGACGAGGCGATTAGGAGGCACAGAAACTAAAGCAGAAAATTTCTTTTTAATTAGCAGTCCGAAACACAAACTCTAGACTATATTGTAATTAAGATAAATACAACGATTTTATCGGTCGAGGATGACTCCAATAGAAAATACTTCTTTCTTTCAACAAGCAATTGAGACAGTAGAATCTCTACCACCCGACGCTCAACAAATCTTAGTAGATATAATTCAAAAAAGACTGAAACAGAAACGCAGGGACGAACTGGTTCAAGTAGTTGCAGCAGCAGAAGACGATTACGCACGAGGAGAAGTAAAATATGGATCTGTAGACGATTTAATGGCGGAGTTATAGTGTTGAAAACATTGGTTTGGAGTTCGGCTTTCGTGCGCGCTGTTAAACGTTTAATTTCTCAAAATCCTCAATTTCGTAGTTCCATAGGAAACACCTTAGATAAACTGGCACAAGATCCTTTTAACCCCACTTTAAGAACTCACAAACTTAATGGAGAATTGGCCGGAAGGTGGTCTTGTTCGGTCGATCGCAGCAATCGTATTTTGTTTAAATTTATTAAAAATGGCGATTCCGGTCGAGAAGAGATTTTTTTATTAACTATGGGTTCTCACGACGAGGTCTATTAATTAACCGTCAGCAGTTTGTCTCGATCGAACCATTTCAACACTAAAAAAATTAAAATTAAATCGAAAACAGCCAAACCCAACAAAATAATTACTATTACAGTTGAGGAATTTAGCCCGGAAACAAACTCGATTAGATTTGTTTTGATATCCTGGGGTATTAAAAATGCACTGGCAACGAAGGAGATTAAAGGCAAAAAAGCGACCACAAGCATTGTCAAAACCAGACTTGTTTGTGCTTGTCGGATCGTGGGGGATTTCATAGAAGTATAAACCCCCAAAGTACCTACAAAAGTAGCTACTAACCAACTAGTTAACAGCCCGGATAGAAAAGATGCTTGGGAATATAATATTAACTCCTTACTCTCGCTGACAATATTAATTTTTACTAACAAACAAAGAGTGATAATTAAGGAGCAAACGAAGCCATAAATAACCGGAAATCCTATTTTACCTAGAACTAAAGCGCGATCGCTTAAAGGACTAGCTAATAAAGTGGGTAGGGTATGGGTTTCTCTTTCTCCAGCAAAAGAAAAACTAACCAAACCTAAAACTATTACCGATGGCATGGTTACCCAGACTAAATTCCAAGAATAATCGACGATCGCGCCATTTTCAATCTCTACGGGTATTATTAAGGCAATAAATACAAAAGACAAGAGTATTCTTAAAACGAAAACCCAAACCTTACCACCAGTCCTTTGTAACAGTTGTCGCCATTCTTTCCACATTATTGCAGCAATTTCAGCAAACACGATCTTTTTTATTCCTTGACTAAATTTAAAAATAAATTTTCTAAAGTTTCTTGAGTTTTGTTGACCGTTTCGATCGCGTAGCCGTTATTTACGAGTAAAGTAACTAAAGGAGCTACTTTCCCTTGCGGATCTAATTCTACTAAGAGGCGATCGGCAGATATTGTTACTTCTTGTACTCCCGATAAAGAATGGATTATCAGTTGTTTGGTATGCTCTGCGAAACCTTTACCAGTAATTTCTACTTTTTGATTCGACTTTCCCGATTTTAATTCTTGAGGACGACCGACACCTAAAAGTTTTCCTTGACGAATAATTGCCACTCGATCGCACCATTTTTCTGCTTCGGGGAGGTTGTGGGTGTTCAAAAAAATAGTAACTCCTTCTGTTGCGACTAATTCCGTCAGAGTCTCCCACAAGGCTGTTGCAGCCATCGGATCGAGTCCCGAGGTAGGTTCGTCTAAAAATATTAAAGCAGGTCGGTGTAAGAGGGTTCTAGCGATGGCTAGTTTTTGTTTCATTCCTTTACTCCATTTTCCTACTTTATCCTGACGACGTTCCCACAAACCTAAATTGCAAAGTAATTCTTTTTGTCGATCGCTTCTTGTTTTGGCTGATAAACGATATGCTCTACCGTAAAATTCTAAATTATCTACGGCACTAATATTTTCGTACAATCCATTATGCTCTAACAATACTCCAGTTCGAGAGCGAATTTTTCCCCCTTGCGATCGGCTATCGAAACCTAAAACTGTTGCCGTTCCTCTGGTGGGTTTTAAAATACCTAATAATAGGTGTATGGTGGTGGTTTTTCCCGATCCGTTAGTGCCGAGGAAGCCGAAAATTTCTCTTGAATTTACTTTAAAAGAAATATTATCGACAGCTCTTAAATTTTTATTAAAATCTCTGGTTAAATTTTCAGTTTCGATAACAATTTCACTCATCTTTTTGGCTTATCCAAGGGGCGATCGACTCAGTTGATTTTACTAGATTCATTCCCGATCGGGCAAAATCTTGATAAAGTTTATTTGCTGCTGAAGTAAAATCAATTATTCCGGGAACTACTACCGGAGAAGTGCAATCTTCTAACAAGTAAATTTTTTTAGTTAATTGAGGATCTTTTGCTTTTATTTCTACTAATAAATCTGCGATCGTCCAGGCTACGCAATGACTTTTTGCTTGTCCGGCAATAATTAAAGCATCGAAGTTTAACAATTTTTCGATTAAAGTATTATTTTTGCTGCCTATTTTGTGACCATTTTCATCTTCTAAAACTTCCCCTCGCAACACGGAATAATTTTCTGTCAAAATACGATCTCCTTTAATTTCAAATTGTGCCTGAGCGTTTCTGGCAATATTATGAAAAAAGATCGCTTCTTCTACTGCTGAAACTAAAGCATGACCGATTCCGCCTAACATGGAATGATAGGGCCAAATAGTTAGGGGATATTTACCGTCTTCTTCTAGTTTTTGTACGTAATATAAAGCGTATTTTTTTATTTTTTCTAGGTCGCCATATTTTAAATTGAATGCTATTTCTGGATTGACTTGCCATTTTTTATTTTCTAGATCTTTTAAAGTAATAATTGTATTTGGTTCGGGATATTCTCCTGCATCATTTAGCCAAAATAGAGGATGAAAAATAGCTAATGCTCTGTGAGTGTCTAATGTAGGGATAATTTCTGTAATTAAATTTAGATTCCTGTAAATAAATTGACACAATCTAATATTATCTTCGACAGCACCAGTTACGAACAATTCAAATTCGGGAATGCAAAAAGTATTTTGTACGTCAATTAATAACAAACCAACCCGATTTTTATCTTCTCTTGCCGATCGCATTTGATATTTTTGCGCCCAATTTTTAGCCGCTTCAGCTCTTTGTTGATAAGGTACTCGCCAAATTTCTCCGACTCGATCGGGCTGGAAAAAATTAGGAATCGGAAGGTTATTTGTAATTCGATCGTTCATTTTAAATTTCCTTTTTTTAGAGATATTCCTTAAATTTTAATAACAATTAATTTAAAGATCGATTAGATTAATTATAGTCTAAGATTAATTTCAGTCCGATCGAGTTGAAAATAAGTATATAATAAAAGCTTAATTGTAAAATACAAAAAAAATGAAAAAGATAATCATATATTTTCTTGGTATTTTTGTCGGAACAAATTCGATCGCTGTAGGAGCTTTTGCGAGTGTGTTTAATTTATATGAAACTGCAAAAAAAGAGGTATTTGAAAAATATTTTTTTAAGTCTCTTGGAAGTAAAAAAAAGAAAACAAATAAAATCGATCGCTTCGATCGATTTAGTCGAGATCTTCATATTGCAGCACTTTTAGTAATCGATAAAATTGAAAATCCCCAAGCAAAAATTAGCGCGTTAGATAAAGTAGCTTATAGTTATTCCTGTTTTTTCGATCGAGAACATAAAGTATTAGAAATTTTAGACCGACAATTAGAAATTCTTCAAGAAGTTACAAAACTAGAAGATAAAACTAGTATCGCGATCGGACTAGCTAGCAGATATAAAACTTATGGATTTTTAGAAAAAGCAGATCTACTTTACGATCGAGTCTTAGAAAATTTTAAAATTATTCAAGAAAAATCTCGCAAATATCCTCATATTTTAGACGGAATTATCAGTTATTATTATTCCAGCGATCGAGTCGAAAAAGTCTTGCAAATTATAGAGTTACTAAAAGAAGGTTCTCTTCAGAGAAACTTGGCAGAATACAATCTGATAAATATTGCTTTAATTGAGATCGAAAAAGAAGATAAGCTCGATCGCAATCGAGATATAGTTAGAGAAATAAATAATAATCCCTTCGATGAAACTAGATTGTTAAATAACAAACTTACCTCTGAAGAAAAACAAGATCGAGCCTTACACTGGCAATTAAAACGATCGATAATATTAGCTTTAAAATCTAGCAGCAAAGGAGAAGCTGAAAAAACACTTGCTTACCTTGAAGAAGGTTTGGAAATTATCGAAAATTTCAAAAATAATAAAATTAAAAATAGTAGTTTAATCACGTTAGCTTTAACTTATGTTTATCTAGGAGAACAAAATAGAGGTATTGAATTATTAGCAACAGCCTGGCAACAAGAAAAATTACTCGCAGCAGAAAAAATAGAGCTTTATCCTACAGATAAATACATTGACAATAAATATCGAATCATTAATATATTTGTTTGGAACGATCGACCGAAAAAAGCCTTAAAATTGATTCAAGAAATATTAAATAGCGAACTTACTGAAAATAACGCTTATAAACATTTAACAGCTTTAAAAGCAATTGCCGAAAAATTTGGCGATCGAGGTGCAATAGAGACATTTAACAAAATTTTAGAACAAGCCGAACAAATTGTTCCCTTAGCAAATCGCAATATCTTGCCAATTAATGTCGATTTATTGGGGATTGCTGAACTTTATCAAAAATATCAAGAACCAGAAAAAGCTAAAGCTATTTTAGAGCAAGTTCTAGAAGCAAATAAAGATTTTTTTGATAGCAATCGCGATAGTTTTTTGGGATCTGTTGCAGATATATTTATAGATTTAGGAGAATGCGATCGAGCTTTAGAATTAGCCTTAAAAGTAAAAAATGAACCTTCTTGGTTGGAGCGTTTAATTCGCCTGAGTATTATTTATGCCGAGTTAGGTAATGAAGCCAAAGTATTTGAAATCATTCACGCCATTTCATCGCCGATAATTGAAGCTGAAATAATGACACAAATAGCAATTATTCGGACGAAAAAAGGAGATGAAGACAAAGGATGGGAGTTATTAGAAAAAGCTTTAGGAAAAGTAGAAAATTATCGCTTTCCTTACGAACCAGATCCCCTGATAAAGCTAGAAGATAAAGCTAATTCGATCGGTCAAAACTTGCATAATTATTTAGATACAACTGAAAATAAAAAACGCGTTTTAGATTGGATTAAAAATAGAAAAGATCCGATACTTAGGAATAAAATTTTATTAGAATTGTCAAATATTTTAGGAAATAAAGTAGAAGGTAAACCCTCGTCAATCGAACTAATCGATGAGTCTTTAGCCGAAGCAAAAACAATTAAAAATTCTCGATCGAGAGCCTGGAAATTAAATCAATTAGTCACTGAATACGCCGAGATAAAAGAATACGATCGCGCTTTATCTGTTGCCAGTGAAATTAAAAATCTTACATACCAATCCAGAGCTTTTATTGAAATCGCTAGAATATACAATCAAAATAAAGATCGAACCAGTCTCCAGACTCAAGAAAATTTAAAAAATATAATAACAAGATTAAAAAACAATCCGATCGAACAATAAAAGATAGGATGATTTATTAATGAAGTAAAAAGAGGGTCGATCGCAAGTCAAAAAATATGTTTAGATTAGCCAAGCCAATATATCCGATATTGTTCTCATTGGTAAAAGGAGATCCTGAAAATGCACACAAACAACTGCTAAATACCCTAACCTGGATCGAAAATTCCAAAAATACCGCGATCGGAAGGCAGATCGAAAAACAACTACAAAACTCCTTTTGCTACCAAGACGATCGCTTAAAACAAACCCTCTGGGGGCTGAAATTTGCCAATCCTCTGGGTTTAGCCGCAGGTTTTGATAAAGATGGTCAAGCAGCAGGAATGTGGGCTGATTTTGGCTTTGGTTTTGCCGAGTTAGGTGCGGTTACCCTCAAAGCGCAAATAGGCAACCCGAGACCTCGTTTATTTCGCCTCCAAGACGATCGCGCTGCATTAAACCGGATGGGGGCGAATAATTTGGGTGCTGCGGCAATGGCAAAAACGTTACAATCGATTCGATCGAAACAAGAAATAAAAATTCCGATCGGCATCAACCTATGTAAATCGAAAGTCACCCCCTTAGAAGCAGCAGCAGAAGATTATTTAGGTAGTTTTAAGTTATTAAAAGATCGGGCCGATTATTTCGTGGTTAATGTCAGTTCTCCGAATACTCCAGGTTTGCGAACTCTTCAAGCAGGAGAACAGCTAGAACCAATTTTAGCCGCCCTACAACAAGAAAATCAGCAAGTTGTGCCAATTTTAATTAAAATATCCCCAGATTTAGAACTAGATGCGATCGCCGAAATTCTTAATTTAGCTAAAACTTATCAACTAGCCGGAGTCATAGCCACCAACACCACCACCAAAAGAGTTGGTTTGCAAACAAAAATACTCGCAGCTACCGGCAATAATATTGAACAAGAAGCCGGAGGAATTAGCGGTTTGCCGATAAAACAACGTTCTACCGAAATAATCCGCTTTATTTGGCAACAAACTCAGGGAAAATTGCCGATCGTCGGCGTAGGTGGTATTTTTAATGCTGAAGATGCTTGGGAAAAAATAACTGCGGGGGCCAGTTTGCTACAAGTTTATACAGGCTGGGTTTATGAAGGGCCGAGTATGGTTCGTCAAATCCTCGAAGGTTTGGGTCAAAAATTGGCAAATAAAGGCATATCAACACTTTCAGAGGCAGTAGGCTTAGAAAACGACTGCTAAGATGCCGATTTTAAGTTATAAACAGATGAGATACTGTTACAAATCTTTATTAATTGGTGTTTGTACTGTAAATTATGTGAGGAAAGTATATCTAAAGGAGCAAAGATCGCAATGCAGTTGGCTCAAACGGCATCAATGACAGTGCCCAAAGAGTTTCTAAAGCCTCATGGAGGCTTTAATCTTAATGTAATAATGTTTCTTTCCGCCCTGGGGCTAATTATCCTTTCAACTTGCGGTTATTGGTTGTGGGGTTGGTATGATTGGTGCTGTTTTAGTCTCAATGTCTTAGCACTACATTTATCTGGTACGATAATTCACGACGCTTCTCATAATAGCGGCCACAGTAATAAAGCAATCAATACCATTCTCGGACATGGCAGCGCGCTGATGTTGGGTTTTGCTTTTCCTGTATTTACCCGAGTCCACTTACAACATCATGCTAACGTTAACGATCCTGAAAACGATCCGGATCATTTCGTTTCCACTGGCGGCCCTCTGTGGATGATTGCAGCACGTTTTTTCTACCACGAAGTCTTTTTTTTCAAGCGTCGTTTGTGGCGAAATTACGAGCTAGTCGAGTGGTTTTTTAGTAGATTATTTTTGCTTACCATAGTTTTTGTAGCTTGTCAATATGGATTTATTGGCTATATAATGAATTTTTGGTTCGTACCAGCTTTAGTGGTAGGAATTACTTTAGGCTTATTTTTTGATTATTTACCCCATCGTCCTTTTCAAGAACGCGATCGCTGGAAAAATGCTAGAGTCTATCCTAGCCCAATTCTTAACTTACTTATTTTGGGACAAAATTATCATTTAATTCACCATTTATGGCCCTCTATTCCCTGGTATAAATATCAACCAGCTTACTACGCGACTAAACCTCTTTTAGATGCCAAAGGCTGCGATCAATCTCTGGATTTATTGAAAGGAAAAAACTTTTGGAGCTTTTTATACGACGTTTTTTTAGGAATTCGTTTTCATCATAAAAAATCTTAAAAGATTATTAGCAAAATTGAAAGGCTCGCTCTTTAGCCGCGAGTCTTTTTTCGCCATTAATAAACAATTAAGTTTTCTGTCAAACCAAATTTGGGAATTTTTTAGTACTAAAATTAGTACAAAGCCAGTTTCATGTTGTATAATATCTCAGTTAGTACTTATGTATTAAAAAAAGATGTTAATCAAACAAGTATCGGCGATCGCAAAAAGCAAAACTGGCAGAAACTTACAATTTAGAGACAATTTAACCGGTCGAGTCATGAACTTGAAGCAATTTGCCGAAGCGATCGAATTAGGTAAGTATTCTCGCTATCATACCAGAACGATCGGTGGTTTAAAAACACCTTGCAGCAATCCAGATTATTCGCGCTTTAACAATCTTAATTGATTGTTAAATGGGTGCGGAAGAAGTTTGTCAGTTCAGCCCAAGAATCCTCAGCCGCTAAGGGATCGTAAGCAGAACGTTCGTGACAGAAAAAGCCATGATCCGCATCGGGATAGATTTTTAGCTGATATTCTTTATTGAGTTCTCTAAAACGGGATTCAATTTGTTTGATGCGATCGCTGGGAATAAAAGGATCTGCACCACCAAAAAATAAGTAAATGGGAACGGTAATCTCGGTAACGGCTTCTAACCACTCATCGAGAACGATAGCATAAAAAGGAGCAGCAGCAGCTATTTCAGAAGACAACTTGGTAGCAGTAGCAAAGGCCATACTTCCACCAAAACAAAACCCACTCACGCCAATGCGATCTGAACATACATCCGATCGGGATTTAAGATAGTCTAATGCTGCTTTAATATCTTCTGCTACAGTCTTATCAAAATCGAGGCCGGACATAATTGCCCTTGCCGATTCTACTTCATCGTAACCAAACTTATTATTAGGTAAAGAACGATAGTATAAATCGGGTGTTACAACTACATAACCCTCCCGAGCAATTCGATCGGCCACATCTTTAATATGCTGTGTCAATCCAAAAGCCTCCATCAACAGGATAATACCAGGTTTGCGGCCATCTGCGATCGGCGCGGATAAAAAAGCAGGCATTTCTCCATCGGGAGTAGGGATATTTATGTCTTTGCTTGCGACTTCCATCTAAAATAAACAAGGGTACTGAAATCATAATTTTAATTTGATTTTAGAGGA
>CAYWIH010000113.1:0-16431 GCA_964458305.1 uncultured bacterium
GCTATCCAACCACTGACGCTGCCAAACAGCATAATCGAAGTATTGTATGGGAAGATCGGGTAATGTGGAGGGTTTCCCTTGACTAAAATCTTGGTAAAGCTGAGATAATTCTCGAATCAATACTTCCAACGACCACCCGTCGGCAACAATATGGTGCATGACTACAACCAAGATATATTCTCGATCGCCCAGACAGAATAAACTAGCTCTGATTAAGTTGTCTTTGGATAGATCGAAAGGTGTTTGTATTTTTTCTAGGATAAGATCTTCTACCTCAGTTTCTAAAACGTCGAGGGTTGCGATCTTAAAATTAGTCGGTGGTGAAATTACTTGTACGGGACTACCATCTACAAAATTAAAACGAGTCCTCAATACTTCGTGTCGCCGTATAATTTCAGAGAAAGCCTTTTCTAAAGTAAATATATCTAAAGAGCCACTAATACGTATTGCTGCAGGAATATTATAAGTAGAACTTTTTCCCACCAGGCGATCGAGAATCCACAATCTTTCTTGAGCTAAAGATAAGGGTAAATGTTCTCCTTCTCGTTGAATCGGTTGTATCTCTTCTATCTCGGCAACATCAGCAGAGTTTATGACTTGTTCTAACTTAGCTACTGTGGGAGACTCAAATATAGCGCAGAGGGGTATATCTATATGGAAGCTTTGACGCAATCTAGAAATGACCTGCGTTGCTAATAAAGAATGTCCTCCCAACTCAAAGAAGTTATCCTCAATACCTACTTTTTCTGGTTCTAAAACAGAGGCGAAAATATTGGCGATTATTTCCTGAGTCGGGCTGCGTGGTGCTACGTATTCCCCTTCTTTGGTGAAATCTCGATCGACTGTTGCTAGAGATTTGCGATCGACTTTGCCGTTTGGAGTTAGGGGGAAATTCTCTAAACTGACAAAAGCACTAGGCACCATATATTCTGGTAGCTTGGCAAGGAGGAATTGACGCAGTTGTTTAGTTGAAAGCGAACGATTAACTACATAAGCAACTAGGTGTTTGTTCCCTGAAATATCCTCTTTGGCAATAACTACAGCTTGTTTGATTTCAAGATGATTATTAAGAGCTGCTTCTATTTCTCCTAGTTCGATGCGGAAGCCGCGAATCTTAACTTGATTATCGATGCGACCGAGAAATTCGATCTTTCCATCCGCTAAATATCGAGCCAGATCTCCTGTTTTGTAAAGGCGATCTGATTTTGAATTAGAAAAGGGGTTGGGAATGAATTTTTCTCTAGTCAGTTCTGGCCGATTGAGGTAGCCTCTGGCTAAGCCATCACCGCCAATGTATAGTTCTCCTGCTACCCCGATCGGTACTGGTTGAAGTTGCTCATCTAAGATATAAATTTGGGTATTGGCTATGGGGTGACCGATCGAACAAGAAACTGTGCTACTGACATTTACTTGGCAAGTTGTCGACCAGATCGTTGCTTCTGTTGGCCCGTAAAGATTCCACAATTGGCTTCGAGTTTCGAGAATTCTTGCCGCTAGTTGAGCCGATAATGCTTCCCCACCACAGAAGACTTTGAGGGGAACAGAGTCCGACCAACCAGCAGTTAGTAGCATTTGCCAAGTAGCTGGTGTGGCTTGCATCACAGTTGTCTTCGACTTGGATAACTCAGACAAAAGCCGCTCTCCATCAGTGGCGATTTCACTCGATGCAAGAATAACTTTTGCGCCTACTGTTAATGGTAGATAAAGTTCGAGGGCCGCAATATCAAAGCAAATAGTCGTAACTGCTAAAAAAGTATCTTCTTGAGTTAATCCTGGCAAATCACTCATGGCATTTAAGAAATTAACCACACTGTGGTGGCAGATTTCAACCCCCTTGGGAAGTCCGGTCGAACCAGAGGTATAAATGACATAAGCCAAATGCTCTGAACTGACTCCAAGGTTAAGATTATCTTGAGAATATTGAGCAATCTGCAGCCGATCGGTATCCAAACAAACTACCTGCTTTTGCTGTTCTGGCAAACAATCTAACAAAGACTGCTGAGTTAATAACACTTCGACACCAGAATCTTCGAGCATATAACTCAACCGTTCTTGGGGATAATTGGGGTCGAGGGGTACATATGCTCCACCGGCTTTAAGTATCCCTAACAGTCCGACGACCATCTCCAGCGATCGTTCGACACATATACCCACCAGAACTTCTGGCCCTACTCCCAAAGTTTGCAAGTAAGCTGCTAGTTGATTGGCTCTGTGATTTAATTGCTGATAAGTTAATTGCTCTCCTTCAAAGACTACTGCTACTGCATCGGGTGTTTTCTCTACTTGTTCCTCAAATAACTGATGAATACATCTATCTTTGGGATATTCTTGGGCCGTATCGTTCCATTCCACTAACAATTGATGCTGTTCTGCTTGACTCAGTAACGGTAATTGACTCACACTAAGTTGAGGATTTTCGACGATCGCATTCAACAAGTTCTCAAAATGAGCAACCATACGCTCAATAGTTGCCCGATCGAATAAGTCCGTATTATACTCCCACGAGCCTACTAATCCCTCCTCAGTTTTTCTGATTGACAAAGTTAAATCGAATTTAGCGATCGTGCGTTCTAGCTTTAACTCCTTCAAATTCACTCCAGCTAATTCCATTTCCCCCATCGGCGCATTTTGGAAAACAAACATTACCTGGAATAGAGGCGCATGACTCAAGGAGCGTTCTGGTTGTAATGCTTCTACGACTTGTTCAAAAGGAACATCTTGGTTTTCGTAAGCTTTGAGTGTGGTTTGCCTCACTTGTGCCAGCAATTTCTCAAAACTAGGATTCTCTTCAAAACTTGTTCTCAACACCAGAGTATTTACAAAGAATCCAATTAAAGACTCTATCTCAGTCCGATTCCGATTGGCGATCGCAGTTCCAATTAAAATATCCGACCGAGAACTGTAGCGATATAGTAAGGTTGTAAAAGCGGCTTTTAGTGTCATAAATAAGGTAGTCCCAAATTTACGAGAGAGGTTTTGCAATTTCTTGGTTAGATTGGTATTTATACTGAAACTTTGAGTCGCGCCTCGGTAAGTTTGTACCAGTGGTCGCGGGCGGTCAGTTGGTAATTGCAATAATTCTGGGATTCCTTCTAATTGCTGCTTCCAGTAATTTAGTTGCCTTTCTATTATCTTCCCTTTCAACCATTTTCTTTGCCACAGAGCAAAATCTGCATACTGAATCGGTAGTTCGGCTAAAGGCGATCTTTCTCCGGCATTAAAAGCTCGATATAGACTAGACAGTTCTTCGATAAATATTCCTAATGACCATCCATCCGAGACAATATGGTGCATTGTTAACAATAATACATATTCTCTAGCATCTAAGTGCAGTAAACTAAACCTGATTAATGGTGACACCTCTAAATTAAAGGGGGTAATTGCTTCAGTTTGCGCAAGTTGCTGTAAGATATTATCTCGTTCTGTTTCCTCTAATTGCTGTAAGTCCACCATATTGACTTTTATAGTGGTCTTTGGATCTATTACTTGTATTGGTTTACCCTTTAGCGTTTGGAAACTAGTACGTAGGACTTCGTGGCGGCGTACTATCTCTGATAGTGCTTGTTGCAGGGCATTAATGTTCAAGTTTCCATTAATCGAGATTGCCATTGGCATATTATAAGTCGCACTTGCGCCAACGAGTTGGTTGAGAAACCACAGTCTCTCTTGCGCCCAGGATAGAGGAGATTGTTCCCTTTTAGTTCTTGGTTTAATTGGTGGTAGACTTAACCCTGTTTCCTTTCTACTTAACTCGATTAATCTTGGCTCTAATTGAGCTACAGTAGGAAATTCAAAGACTGCACGTAACGGGATTTCTACTTCAAAGCTTTTTTGAAGTCTCGATACTAATTGGGTTGCTAATAAAGAGTGTCCTCCTAATTCAAAGAAGTTATCACAGATTCCTACTTTTTCCACTCCTAGAACAGAGGCGAAAATATTAGCTATTATTTCTTCTTTTGGCGATCGTGGTGCGACATATTCCTCTTCTCGTGCCAAATCCCTATCTACTGCTGGTAATGCAAAACGATCTATTTTGCCATTGGGTGTTAAAGGTAGAGTGTCTAAAGTCACAAAAGCACTAGGCACCATGTATTCTGGCAGCTTCTGTTTCAGGAATTCACATATTTGTTGGGGTGTAAGTGATGACTCCTCACTGACTACATAGGCTACTAAGCGTTTATTACCAGGAATATCTTCTCTAAGTACAACGACAGCTTGTTTGACTTGAGGATGATTGGTCAGAAGAGATTCGATTTCCCCTAACTCAATTCTGACCCCGCGTATTTTTACTTGAGTATCTCCCCGACCGAGAATTTCTAAAGCTCCGTCGATGCTATATCTTCCTAGATCGCCTGTATAGTAAAGCAAGTCGTTTTCTAGATCGCTAAAAGGATTCTTTTTAAACCGCTTTTGCCCTTCAACACTTGCATTGATATATCCCAAACTGCCGAAAGGAGTACGAATTACTATCTCTCCAACTTCCCCAATACCGCATAAATTATTTTGAGTATTTAATACCAATGCTTGAGTTTGGGGTATTGGAAAACCGACTGGTTGAGTTCCTGGTTTTACTTCCTCTGGTATTCGGTAATAGCATTTTGCTAAGGTTGTTTCTGTCGGGCCGTAAAGGTTGACAATTTCACCACTAGGTAAAATATTGCGCCATTGATTTACTAATGTTCCAGGTAAAGGTTCGCCAGCAAAGAAGACACAACGCAAATCTGGTAAACTCTTCTCACCTGAATTAGACAGCCAAAATTGTCCTAAACTGGGAACTGTATGTAAAACAGTAATTTTCTGCTGCTTTAACCACTTAATAACATCAATTGTCTTGTCTCGGTGTTCTGGTAAACAAAGAGTCCCCCCACTGGTTAAAGGTAAGAAAACTTCTCTTAAAACTACGTCAAAAGATAAACCCGTTAATTGCGCGACTCGATCGCCAATTCCGACTTTAAATGTATTGCGTTGCCAGTCGAGAAAATGGGATAGACCTTTATTTATTCCCAACACTCCTTTAGGTATCCCCGTAGTCCCCGAAGTGAAGAAAATATAAGCAGGATCTTCTGCTGAAATATCGACCTTTCGATTGCAATTTGGTAAATTCTCTACTTCTGGAATTCCCGTCAGGGAATCCACTCTAATCTCCTCGATTTCGATATTTTCAATTTCTGTATCCCCAACGGATAAAAGTAATTTGGCTTTCGCTTCTCGCAACATCAATTCTTTTCTTTGCTGAGGTAAATTGGGATCTAGAGTTAATAAAATTCCCCCAGCTAAAAGAACCCCCAACATACTAGCTATTAAACCCAAACTAGCCGCTCCAGAAACTGCTACTACTTCCCCTTTTCTTACTATTTTTGCCACCGTTTCAGCCTTATTACTTAATTCTTCGTAAGTCCAAATGAAACTACCTTGAGAAATAGCTATTTCTTGTGAATTTAATTTGGCTTGTTCCCTAAATAATTGGCTGATTGGTTGATATTTTGGTTCTGACAAAACCTGTTTCGGATCGGAAATTAACTGGGAACACTGGGGAGTTACTAAAGAAAGATCGGCGAGGTATTTTTCGGGTTTATCGACAATTTGTTCGAGTAAATACTCCAATTGTTCGAGCATTTTAACGATTCTTTCTGAGGCAAATAAATCGAGATTATAAACTAATTTCAGTTCGATTTTTTCTTGATTTTCTGCGGCATAAAGTGTTAAATCGAACTTAGAATGAAGGCTTTTATTTGTCTGAAATGGTTCGGTTTTTAGAGCGGGTAATTCCAGTTGTGTTTCTTCCCAGTTAACCATGTTGAAAAGTACCTGGAATAGAGGATTATAACTTAAAGATCTCTCTGGCTGTAGTTCTTCAACTAGTTTCTCGAAGGGCACATCTTGACGATCGTAAGCATCTAAGGTGACAGAACGCACTCGTCCCAACAATTCGAGAAAACTGGGATTACCTGAGAGGTCGGTGCGTAATACCAAAGTATTGACAAACAAACCGATCGACGATTCAATTTCACTGCGGTTGCGGTTAGCAATGGGGGAGCCAATTAAAATATCCGCTCGAGAACTGTAACGGGACAGTAAGGTGGCAAATGCAGCCAATAGGGTCATAAATAGGGTGCTTCCCGTCTGCCGAGATAAAGCTTGTAATTTCTCGCTTAAATCGGTGTCTAAACTTAAACTTTGAGTACCACCTCGGTAAGTCTGCACGCTCGGTCGAGGGCGATCGGTGGGCAATTCTAACAATTCTGGGGCATTATGTAACTGTTTTTTCCAATATTTTAGTTGAGTTTCTATTACCTCTTTACTCAACCATTCTCTTTGCCACAGTGCAAAATCTGCATACTGAATTGCTAATTCTGGTAACGGCGATGGTTCTCCTGTACTAAAAGCTTGATATAAACTAGATATTTCTTGGCTCAATATTCCCATTGACCAGCCATCGGAGACGATATGATGCACTGTCAAAAATAAGACGTATTCTCTGGCTGATAGCTGGAGTAAACTACATCTAATTAATGGGGCTATTTCTAAGTTAAAGGGGGTATTTTCTTCAATTTCTGCTTGTTGGTGTAGGAAAGATTCCCTCTCTGTTGCTTCTAGTTGCTGTAGATCCACCAGGTTTATCTTTATGGTGGCTTTTGGGTCAATTACTTGTATTGGTTTACCGTTAAGAGAGTGGAAGCTAGTACGCAAGATCTCGTGACGACGGACTATTTCTGATATTGCCAGTTCTAGGGCATTAAGATCCAAGTCTCCCTCGATCTTAATTGCCCCTGGCATATTGTAAGTGGCACTTGACCCTTCTAGTTGGTTTAAGAACCACAGCCTTTCTTGTCCCCAAGTAATGGGTAATTCTTCGCTTTGGTTTCTCGAGCGAATGGGGGGAAGATTTAATTGATTTTTTTTAGTACGTAACTGGACTAATTTTGGCTCTAATTGAGCTACAGTAGGTGAAGAAAAGATTGCTCTTAGAGGAATTTCCCCCTCCCAAGTTGCTCTTAGTCTCGAAACTACCTGGGTTGCGAGTAATGAATGTCCTCCCAATTCAAAGAAGTTATCATAGATTCCTACTTTTTTTTGCCCTAGAACCTCTGCGAAAATATTGGCGATTATTTCTTCGCTTGGGGTGCGTGGTGCTATATATTCTCGCGTCAAATCGCGCTCGTCGGGTGTTGGTAGTGCTTTCCTATCTACTTTGCCGTTGGCTGTTAAAGGTAGAGTCTCTAAACTGACAAAAGCATTAGGTATCATATATTCTGGTAGCTTAGAAACGAGAAATTCACGCAGTTGGTTGCTGCTGAGGGATCGATCTGAGCTAACTACATAGGCAACTAATCGCTTGTTTCCAGAAGGATCTTCTGTGGCAATAACTACTACTTGTTTCACTTCAGAGTGGGTATTGAGAGATGCTTCTATTTCTCCGAGTTCGATGCGAAAGCCTCGCACCTTCACTTGATTATCGATGCGACCTAGAAATTCTATGTTTCCATCTGCTAAATAGCGGACGAGATCCCCTGTTTTGTAAAGGCGATCTGATTTTGAATTACAGAAGGGGTTGGGGATGAATTTTTCAGAGGTTAATTCTGAGCGGTTGAGGTAGCTTCTAGCTAAGCCATCACCGCCGATGTATAGTTCCCCTGGTACTCCGATCGGTACTGGTTGAAACTGTGAATCTAAAATATATATTTGGGTATTGGCTATTGGCCGACCGATGGAACAAGAAACTGTGCTACTGACTTTTACTTGGCAAGTTGTAGACCAGATAGTTGCTTCTGTAGGGCCGTAGAGATTCCACAATTGGCTTTGAGTTTCTAGAATTCTCGCCGCTAGTTGAGCCGATAATGCTTCCCCACCACAGAAGACTTTGAGAGGAAGAGATTCCGACCAACCAGCAGTTAGCAGCATTTGCCAAGTAGCTGGTGTGGCTTGCATCACAGTTGTCTTCGACTTGCATAACTCAGACAAAAGCCGCTCTCCATCAGTGGCGATTTCACGGGAAGCGACAATAACTTTTGCTCCTACTGTTAATGGCAGATAAAGTTCGAGGGCGGCAATATCAAAGCAAATAGTTGTAACTGCTAAAAAAGTATCTTCTTGAGTTAATCCTGGCAAATAACTCATCGAATTTAAGAAATTAACCACACTCTTGTGGCGGATTTCAACCCCTTTGGGAAGTCCTGTCGAACCGGAGGTATAAATGACATAAGCCAAATGCTCTGAACTGACTCCAAGGTTAAGATTATCTTGAGAATATTGAGCAATCTGCAGCCGATCGGTATCCAAACAAACTACCTGCTTTTGCTGTTCTGGCAAACAATCTAACAAAGACTGCTGAGTTAATAACACTTCGACACCAGAATCTTCGAGCATAAAACTCAACCGTTCTTGAGGATAATTGGGGTCAAGGGGTAGATATGCGCCACCGGCTTTAAGTATGCCTAACAATCCCACGACCATTTCGAGGCTCCGTTCGACGCATATCCCTACCAATACTTCTGGCCCTACTCCCAAAGTTTGCAAGTAAGCGGCTAGTTGATTGGCTCTGTGATTTAATTGCTGATAAGTTAATTGCTCGTCTTCAAAGACTACCGCTACCCCATCGGGTGTTTTCTTTACCTGTTCCTCAAATAACTGATGAATACATCGATCTTGCGGATAATCTGTGGCCGTATCGTTCCATTCGACTAACAACTGATGCCGTTCGGCTTCACTGAGCAATGGTAGTTCGCCC
The DNA here is from genome assembly GCA_964458305.1 of uncultured bacterium. Lineage (GTDB taxonomy): Bacteria > Cyanobacteriota > Cyanobacteriia > Cyanobacteriales > JASJDA01 > JASJDA01. Next base: position 8,729 of record CAYWIH010000113.1, read on the forward strand.
ACAGTAGATTGGGGATTTTCTACAATGGCAGAGAAAATAGTTTGCAGATGCCCTAACATCCGCTCAATGGTATCTGCTTCAAAACGAACAGTATTGTAACTAATCTTAATTAATAACTCTTCGGCAGGTATTGCAACTAGAGTCAGTGGATAATTAGTTCTCTCAAAACTCTCTATTTGACTGAACTCAAGCAAACTATTTTGATTCGATAAAGAACCAGCGACCGGATAATTCTCAAAGACCACGATACTCTCAAACAAAGGTACTCCCCCATCGAAATCACTAATAGCTTGAATCTCAACCAGAGGAGTGTAAGAGTAATGTTGTAATTCCCAGATTAATTGTTGTATTTGTTCTAGCCAAGGTATTAGTTGCGCTTGATTCGATATTTGCAGACGTAATGGTAAAGTATTGATAAACAATCCCACCATATTTTCCACCCCAGACAAACTGCCAGGACGACCAGAGACCGTCACGCCAAATACGAGATCTTTTTCGCCACTATAACGATTTAATAGTAAAGCCCAAGCCCCTTGCACTATAGTTGCTAAAGTTAGCTGATGCTTTTGTGCTATCTCTTTTAACTGGCGGCTGATTTGAGCAGACAAACCTAATTTAAGTTCCCGATAATTATTCGAGCTTTGCTGCTGTCCCTTTCGAGACTGAAACCGATCTACTCCTAGGGAAGTGGGCGCGCTCAAACCCTGCAAAGTTTGTCGCCAAAATTCAATCCCAGCTTCTTGGTTTTGACAATTCAACCAGGTCAGATAATCGCTGTAAGGACGCGGTCTTGGCAAATCACAACTTTGAGCGAGCAGTTGGGCTGCGTAGAAACTTAAAACTTCTTGAAAAATAATCGGCACAGACCATCCATCGATCAGGATGTGGTGGAAACTCCAAATAAACTTATAACTATCGTCGCTTAGTTTAATTAAGGTACAAGCCATCAATGGCGCGCACTCGAATTGAAACCCTCGCTTTCTTTGTCCGAGCAATAAATCCGATAATTGCTGTTGTTGCTCGGTTGCAGAAAACCCTTGCCAATCAAGATTAGTCCAAGGTAAATTAACCTGTTTGAGTATTACTTGCAATGGAGCTTGGCGATTTTCCCAAACAAAAAATGTCCGTAAAACTGAATGTCTCTCGACAACTTTTTGCCAAGCAACGCAGAAAGCATCGACATCGATCTTCCCATTCAAACTCAAGCTAATCTGCTGGAAATATACCCCACTTTCAGGAGCATAAAGACTGTGGAAGAGCATCCCTTGTTGTGTGGGAGAAAGTGGATAAATTGAAGCGATGTTTTTAGTTTTAAAAGTCGCTAAGAGGCGATCGAGTTCTAATTGATTCAATTTTGCTTGTGGGAAATCTGAGGGGGTATAGCCAAAAGCCTCTTCTGAATTACAATGTCCTATTATTGACTCGATCGCTTGAATATAGCTGTTTGCCAATTTTTCAACTGTGACACGATTGTGAAAATTACGACTGTAAGTCCAATCAATTTGCAATTGACCTTCTACCACCAGCGCATTAATATCCAAGAGATGCTGGCGAATTTGTTTGCCACTCCTGTTTTCTCCAGTCGCTTCACGGGCCAATTGCCAACCTGTTGACCATTGTAAGTAGTCGAATTGTCCGAGATAGTTAAAGCTAATTTCTGGTGATGGTAGTCTCTCTAATTGTTGAGCTATCTTACTATCTTCACACAAGTAACGCAATATTCCGTAACCAATGCCGCGATTGGGAATGGCTCTTAGTTGTTCTTTAATTGACTTGATAATTTCTGCTCGTCCCTCAAATGAAGGTATTTGCAATAATACTGGAAATAAGCTGGTAAACCAACCTACCGTCCTCGATAAGTCTGCATCTTCAAATAGTTCTTCTCTGCCATGTCCTTCTAAGTCAATTAATCTGTTTGAATTTCCCGTCCATTCAGCTAGTGCAATTACTAATCCACTCAGTAGGAGATCGTTAATTTGGGTGTTGTAAGCAACGTTTACCTCTCCTAGCAGGGCGCGGGTTGCTTCTCTGCTTAGTTTCACTGACACCGAAGCAGCACTAGCAACTGTATTGTCTCTTTGCTTGCCAGGGCAATCTAATGGTAGTGGTGTTGTCTGCCTTGCAGTTCGACTGAGCCAATAGTCTAACTCTGGTTCGAGGATTTGCGAGTTTGCGTAGTTGTTTAATTTTTCTGCCCAATCAATGAATGCTGTTGTTTTGGCACTTAGTTGTATCGCTTGTCCGGCATTTAGTTGTTGATAAATTGTTTCTAAATCTGATAATAAAATCCGCCAACTAACACCGTCTACGACTAAGTGATGAATGATTATTAGTAAACGGGCATCAACTTCTCTGCCCAAGTTAAACATCACCACTTGGATTAGAGGGCCTCTCGAGAGGTTTAAACTGGCTTGAAATTCTGTGGCGATTTTTGATAAAGCAAGCGATTGTTCGACCAGAGGCGTTGAGGATAAATCTACTACAGAAAATGGGACTTCATAACCTAAATCATCGTCGATCTGTTGATAGTGAGATCCTTGTAATCTGAATCTTAAACGCAGAGCATCGTGATGGGAAAGTAATTTTTCTACAGCAAGTTCGAGTAATTCAGGTTTGATGTCGTTGGGAATTTGCAATAAAATTGATTGGTTGTAATGATTTGCCTCTAAGGGATTTTGTCCCAAGAACCACTTTTGAATTGGTGTTAGGGGTGCAACTCCACTCACTCTACCTTGTCGAGCATTTACAGTAACTGTTGTATTGGCAACTCTGGCTAATTCGGCGATAGTTTGATAAAGGAATATTTGTTTGGTAGTGATTTGTATTCCTGCGTTTTTGGCACGAGAAACTACTTGAATGCTGAGGATGGAGTCGCCGCCAATTGCAAAGAAGTTGTCGTGGATGCCGATTTTGGGCTGTTGAAGCAGTTCTTGCCAAATCTTGGTTAGGGTTTGTTCTCTGGCTGTACCTGGTGCTACGTATTCTATTTCTCGGTTAATTTCCCCATTTGGTGCTGGTAGTGCTTTGCGATCTATTTTCCCGTTGGCTGTTATCGGTAAACTCTCTAATCTCACAAAAGCAGAAGGTATCATATATTCTGGTAGCTTCTGTTTCAGGAATTCACGCAGTTGTTTGCTGCTGAGGGATTCATCTGAGCTAACTACATAAGCCACTAGGCTTTTATTGCCAGTAGCATTATCTTCTGTGGCGATCGCTACTGCTTGTTTAACTTCAGAGTGGCTCTTGAGAACTGCTTCTATTTCTCCCAATTCAATGCGGAAACCCCGCACCTTCACTTGATTGTCGATCCGACCGAGATAATCAATATCGCCATTAGGCAAATAGCGTCCTAAATCTCCTGTTTGATAAAGCCGACTTTCTCGTACCTCGAATGGGTTAGGAATAAACCTTTCTTTGGTCAACTGCTGACGATTTAAGTAACCTCGTGCTACACCCTCTCCACTAACATAAATTTGACCTTTAACCCCGATCGGTACTGGTTGTAAGCGATCGTCGAGGATATATGTTTGTAAGTCGGGAATGGGACGACCGATAAGACTGCTACTACTGTTAAGATCTTCGCTCGTTAGGGGACGATAAGTAACGTGTACGGTGGTTTCTGTAATACCATACATATTTACTAACTGCGGAGTTTTATCCCCATATCGCTCAAACCAAGGCTTTAAACTCTGTAAATCTAAGGCTTCGCCACCGAAAATAACTAGCCGCAAACTTAGTTGCGATCGCTTCTGGTCAGATTTTTCAATGTTAATCAGTTGGCGGAAAGCAGATGGGGTTTGGTTAAGTACTGTTACATTTTCCTCGCACAGCAATTCGTAGAAGCTTTGAGTATCTCGACTTATCCAATAGGGGACAATTACAAGTCGTCCACCATAAAATAACGCTCCCCAGATTTCCCAGACGGAAAAGTCAAAAGCAATAGAATGGAAATTAGTCCAAACATCATCAGCATTGAACTGATACCAAGACTGAGTGGCTGCGAATAAACGAACCACATTTTTATGTTCGACTAAAACTCCTTTGGGGACTCCAGTAGAGCCAGAAGTATAAATTACGTAAGCTAAATTCTTTGCAGTTATTTTAAGATCGAGATTCTCCTGGCTGTGTTGTTCGATCGCACTCCAATCTCTATCTAAGCAAACCACTCGTGCATTATGTGAGGGTAAAGATTCCAGCAACGATTCTTGAGTTAATAACACCTCAACATTCGAGTCTGCCAACATATAACTCAATCGCTCTTGTGGATACTTGGGATCGAGGGGTACATATGCACCACCTGCCTTGAGTATGCCCAACAGTCCCACTACCATCTCAATCGAACGTTCCAGGCAAATACCTACCAGTACCTCCGCATCAACCCCTAAGCTTTGCAGGTGATGTGCTAGTTGGTTGGCTTTTTGATTTAATTGCCGATAGGTTAACTGCCGATCTTCAAACACCACCGCTACTGCATCGGGTGTTTTCTCTACTTGCTCCTCAAATAACTTATGAATACATTTATCTTGTGAATATTCTCTTGCTTTATCATTCCATTCGACTAACAATTGATTCCGTTCGGCTTCACTCAGTAGCGGTAATTCTGCTACAGTTTGTTGGGGATTGGCGACGATCGCACTCAACAAGTTCTCAAAATGAGTCGCCATGCGCTCGATAGTTGAGTCATCGAATAAGTCTGTATTGTACTCCCACGACCCTACTAATCCCTCCTCAGTTTTGCTCATTGACAAAGTTAAATCGAATTTAGCTATCGTGCTTTGCTTCTCTAACTGAGTCAAACTCACTCCAGGTAATTTTAGTTCCCCCATCGGTGCATTTTGCAATACAAACATCACCTGGAATAGGGGTGAATGACTTAAAGAGCGTTCTGGTTGGATTGCTTCTACTACTCTCTCAAATGGCACATCCTGATGCTCGTAAGCTTTCAGTGTAGTTTCTTTGACTTGCTCGAGTAAGATTTCAAAACTCGGATTATCTTCAAAACGAGTTCTTAAAACTAGAGTATTCACAAACAAACCAATTAAAGGTTCTATTTCCGAGCGGTTGCGATTAGCAATAGGCGAACCGATTAAAATATCCGATCGAGAACTGTAGCGATATAGTAAGGTAGCAAACCCTGCCTGCAAAATCATAAATAGGGTGCTACCGGATTTCCGAGCCAGCTTTTGCAAGCTCTCAGTTAAATCGGTGTTTAAACTAAAGCTTCGAGCCGCTCCCCGATAAGTCTGCACCACTGGACGAGGACGGTCAGTGGGTAGTTGTAATAATTCTGGCGCACCTTCTAATTGCTGTTTCCAATAATTTAATTGCGTTTCTCTGACTTTAGTGCTTAACCATTTTCTTTGCCATACGGCAAAATCTGCATACTGGATGGGTAATTCTGGTAACGGCGATGCTTCTCCTTTACAAAAAGCTTGATATAAACTCGATAGTTCTTCGATAAATATTCCTAATGACCATCCATCACAAACAATATGATGAATTGTTATTAATAAAATATATTCTTGTTCTTGTAATTTTAAGATAGTAAATCTTATTAAAGGAGGTTTCGCTAAATCAAAAGGCTGTAAAATTTCTTCAGAGGCTATTTTTTTAACCCTCGCAAGAGAATTTTCTATACTTTCTACTCGAATATTTAAAATAGGTTCTTTTTCAATAATTTGAACTGGATTATTATTTAAAACTTTAAAAGCAGTTCGCAAAATCTCGTGTCGCTGCATAATTTGGCGCAAAGCTTGTTTTAAAGCAACTAGATTGAGATTTCCCTTCAAATTCCAAGCTATTTGTTCGTTATAAACAATATTGTCTTTTTCTATCAATCGATTGAGAAACCAGAGTCTTTCCCCTCCAAATGATAAAGGGATTTGTCTCTCTCTTGACACGGGTTTAATCCCTTCTTCTCGCGCAAATTTTTGAGTAGACTCTAATATTTCTTTTGTTAATTCTCCAATGGTCAAACCTGACAAAAACTCAGACATGGGTAAGAATACACCCAGAGTACTTTCTATCTGATTTTGTAGTTCGATCGCTCCTAAAGAATCTATTCCCAAGCTATTTAAAGAGGTTTTTGGATCTAAATTTTTTAGCTTAATATTTAGAGAAATTTCTATTAGCTGCTTAATTTTTTTTTCTAAAGTTATTAAGTTGCTATCTTTAACTAAATACTCTTCTTTTAGCTCGGCAACTGTACTTTCATCTAAATCTTCTTTTGAACTGTCTAATAAGCTGCTACCTACTAAATTCAATTCATTAGCTAAAAACTTTTCGCAAGTCGCACGACGTTTAATTTTGCCGCTAGAAGTTTTCGGAATAGTAGCAGTTTTTAATAATAAAACACCATAAACCTGCAGGTGAAACTCTTCAGATATGGCTTGACGAATTTTTCCAGCTACCTCATTGACATTTAATTTGCGTAAATAAGTTCTTTGGATTTCGATCGCAATTACTAATTGTTCGTCTCCCTCTCGATCGATTGTAAAAGCTGCCGCACAACCCTCTTGCAATGAAGGATGGCTTTTTTCTGCTGCCACTTCAAGATCTTGAGGATAATGATTGCGACCTCTAATAATAATTAGATCTTTAATGCGCCCGGTAACAAATAACTCACCATCTTTCAAAAATCCTAAATCCCCGGTGCGAAGAAACGGGCCTTCTCCAGTATCGGAAAGATAAGCTTGAAATATTTTTTGCGTAGTTTCCGGTTGATTCCAATATCCAGAAGTCACCGAAGAACCGGAAATCCAAATTTCTCCTACTTCTGCTGTTTGGCAGCGAGTTAATGAATTAGGATTAACAACAATTACTTTGTTATCTAATCGATCGCAAAGACCAGATCCTACTAACGCTTGTGTTCCCTCAAATGTAATTTTACTTTTGATAATCTCATTTTTTGCTAGTGCTTTTTTATTGACTCCGATTATGACTGGCTTGCTATTTTTAAGGCCTCCAGTAGCTAGTAGAGTATTTTCAGCCATGCCATAACATGGATAAAACGCACGATAACGAAAACCACAGGAAGCAAATTTATTGCCAAATTGTTTTAGGGTTTGTGCTCGTATTGGTTCAGCCCCAGTGAAAGCTACTTCCCAACTGCTTAGATCGAGACTAGCTAGCTGTTCTGGTTTAATCTTTTTTACACACAGGTCATAAGCAAAATTGGGCCCTCCACTAGTAGTCGCCTTGTAGCGTGAAATCGCCTGCAACCAGCGCAATGGCTTCTGAAGAAAATGCAGAGGTGAGATCGCGACAACTGGAAATCCAACAAATAGCGGCTGTAGTATTCCTCCAATCAAACCCATATCGTGATAAGGAGGCAACCAGATGACTCCTTTACTACTAGTTGTATGATCGAAACAATCGCTAATTATCTCTAGATTATGAATAATATTGTCATGGGTGACCATCACTCCCTTTGGATTTCCGGTTGAACCAGAAGTGTACTGAAGAAATGCTAATGTGTCCTCTTTTAATTCTGGCTCTTGCCAGAGGGATGACTTTTCTTGTGGAATAATATCTGTAGCTATCGAATATAGATCGCTTAATTCACTTATTTGAGCTAATCTTCTCTCTATATTGCTCGAAAGCGATTTAATCGTCAGTACAACTCGAGGAAGGGCATCTTTTAAAATCCCCTCTAATCGAGACATATTCTGATTCCGTCTTGGTGGATATGCCGGAACTGCAAC
>CAYWIH010000114.1:0-16423 GCA_964458305.1 uncultured bacterium
ACCTCTGACCTTTGACCCCTGACCTCTGACCTCTGACCCCTGACCCCTGACCTCTGACCTCTGACCTCTGACCTCTGACCCCTAACCTAACTTTATGGATATTCTTGAAAACGTTAAAATGGCAACCAGCACCCTCTGGGCCAATAAATTGCGAAGCAGTTTGACCATGCTAGGGATTATTATCGGCAACGCTTCGGTAATTGGTATGGTAGGAATAGGACAAGGAGCGCAAAAACTAGCAGAAGAACAATTTCAATCTTTAGGGCCTAACGTACTCTTTGTCGTACCAGGATCGCGCAGCAGTCGCAGAGTTAGCTTCGAAATTCCCCAAACCTTAACTTATGCTGATGCCAAAGCGATCGCCTCTCAAGTTCCTACTGTAGCAGGAGTAGCTCCAGAAATTTCTAGTGCTGGGCTGATTACCTATCGCGATCGCAATACTAGCAAGCAAGTCAGAGGGGTAACGCCAGATTTTTTAACCGTGAGAAATTTTGATGTTGCTAAAGGACGTTTTATTAACAATCTCGATCTCAAGCGTAACAGTAGAGTAGTAGTATTAGGTTCGGAAATATCGCAAAGATTATTTGACAATCAAAACCCGATCGGCAAACAATTACGAGTCAAAAATATCAGCTTCCAAATAATTGGCGTAATGGAAGAGAAAGGGGCTTTTTTGGGTACTAGCCAGGACGATGCTGTTTTTGTGCCTCTAACGACTGCTTCGGGCCAAATCGTTGGCAATAATTCACCTTATGGTATTGCCGTTAACAGTATTTCAATTTCAGCCCGCGATCGCAACAGCGTTGAAGCCGCTCAATTCCAGATCGAAAATCTCTTGCGCTTGCGTCACAAAATTGTCGATGAAGACGATTTTCAGGTCAATACCCAAAAAGATGTTTTACAAATTGTTACGACAATTACTAGCGGATTAACTGTTATGCTAGCCGCGATCGCAGCTATTTCCCTTTTGGTAGGCGGTATCGGCGTGATGAATATTATGTTAGTATCGGTAACCGAACGGACTTCAGAAATTGGACTTCGCAAGGCGATCGGTGCTAAAGAAAAAGATATTTTAACCCAGTTTTTAATCGAAGCTGTAATTCTTTCTGCTGCTGGAGGTCTCTTCGGAACTGCGATCGGTGTAGGTGGGGTTATTTTAATCGGTGCTGTCAGTCCTTTATACGCTAGCGTTTCCCCCGTTGCTATTGTTATGGCCGTGGGTGTTTCTGGAGGTATAGGTTTATTTTTTGGCGTTTTTCCCGCTAAAAGAGCTGCTAAACTAGACCCGATCGTCGCTTTAAGAAGTGCTTAATTAATTATCGATCGGATCGAATTTGATGAAATACAGGTTTATATTTAGAAACACTTCTGAGTTCTTCGCGCTCCTGCATTTACTAAAGCTTTTATAACGATCGCGATCGCTAAAAATAGTTTTTAAGCAGGAACGTTCTTGGCTTTATTAATATCCAAATCTAGGGTAAGATTGTCATCGCTGCGGTGTGCTTCCCACATTCCCGAATTAAATACATCTATTTGCCATTGTCCGCGCATAAAATTGCCATCTTCGGACAAAGTTCCCATATAAAAAATAATTTCGCGAGAGCCTGTTAAATAAGTTTTGGTAAAATTAATTTTACGTCCGATCGCCTGTCCGGCCAAACTAGCTTCTCCTAAATCATTGTCATCTAAAATATTGCCACTGAGCGCGTTAGCACCGTGAACTAAACTCATTTCAAAACGGCTAGGATTTCCATTTTGCCAATAAGTTCCTAGCCAAATACCGCTTAAATTCATAATTTACGCTCGCGCTGCTACGTTAACAATTAACCAAAATGATAGTGTTTTTTAACGTTTTTAAGAATTTTCCAAGTACAAGACATTCCCGCAGCAAATGTAACTAAATCCCCTTTTCCCATTTTGACGGCTTCGCCACCGTCGGGAATTACGATTACTTCTCCTGCTAAAAAATAACAAGTTTCTTTTTCGTCGTAAGTCCAGGGAAATTCGGATATTTCTTTAGTCCAAATCGGCCATTTAAATACTCCCAATTCTTCTAATTGAGATTGAGAGGGTTGGGATTCGATTTTAATTAAATTAGTTTGTTGCATCGATCTTTTATTTAAAAGTATTTAAATTGAGATAGCATCAGAAACAAATAATCATGAGCTTAGACTACTTGTTTTGATGTCTCAACTGAATTATTTTCGTTCGGCTTTAATAACGATCGCGATCGGGATTGTCCGAATCGTTTAAAGGATAATAATCTACATCGGTTGGTGTAGGTCGATAATTCCGTCTTGTTGGTGGCTGTCTGTCGCTGCGACTGCGTCGCGTTCTTCTTGGTACTCTAGTATTAGGATTTTCAGAATTGTTGTAGTCGCTATAATCGCTTCTCGACGGACTGCGACGGGGAGGGTTAGGGTTAGGATTAGATCCCTGTCTTTCGTCCCATCTATCGTTATTTTCGTCCCAACCATCGTAACGATCTCTTTGTGGTGGGTTGGTTCTACTAGAACGACGTTGGCTAGTAGGTTCTTCGTAACTGTAACGATCGTATCTGCTTCTGCTTCTTGGGTTGCGACGTTCTTCAGCTAGAGGTGGTGCGGTTCTGCGACTGCGACGGGGGGGTTCTTGATATCCTCTTAACATCGGGCTATCGTAATTTGGTTCGCCATCGTATGATTCGATCCGATCTAATTCTGCTTCTTGATATACTCTAGTTCTGCTTACCGGGCGATCGCGATCGACTACTCTAGTATTTCTTCTTGCTTTTTCGGTACTCACACCGCGCAAACGAATTGCTTCTACTGCAAAAAACCCTGTCGAACCTGCTAAAAGTAGTACTCCTACTTGCAACACTGGATTTAGCAGCCAGCCATAAAATAATAATATCGCGCCACAAACTAATCCCGTTGCGGCAAAAAAGATGTCGTAGTCTCTAGATAATTCTGGGCGCACCGATCGCAGGAAATATAAACCCGCTCCTGCTACCATAAGAAATATCCCTAGTAGACTAGCTGAGTTAAATCCGAAATTAACCATTAATAATTTGCTCCTTAAATATGCCTTAGCTAGTTGTTTGAATCTATTTCTACTTTACCCTCAGCTCTTATGGCGTTTTTTTTTATCACAATAAGTTTAGCCAGAGCGATTTTTTTTGACAACAGAGCTATGGATTGAAATTTTTCAATTATTTTAATGTTAGCTTTGGCTGTTTAATTATTTGTATCAATTTTTTAATAAGATGATTCTTACATTTAAGTGTTTATTAGGATCTTAGCAGAAATCGCAGACCCTCTGCCTAAATTAAATTTAAAAAGTGAAGAGGTTACTAAATTTAGCAACTTCTCCACTCTTTTCAAGTCGATCTCAATTTTGCCAGTTTTTTACGAGGCAAAAGCAAGCATTAAAAAACTACTACTCGATCGTTTCCCTGGTTGATGCTCGAAGAAAAATTAGGAACGTCTAACTTTATCAGCTTGAGAAATGATTATTAGTGCTACTGTAGCGGGAATAACTACAATTAAAGTTCCTGCTAGTATGCTGTACAAGAAATTAGCTAGTGAGGGAGTCATAGAATTTTAATCCTTTTTTATTTTTGATATGCTTTGTTATTTTATTTTTAAATTTTATATCTTTTTTGTCTATTTTTTGCCAGGGATCGATTGAAATTTTCAAGTAAAGTTAAAATAATTGCGATCGAGCTGCGGGTTTAACTGTTAAAACAAGACTTCTAATCCCATCTTAAGATTGCTGCAGTCGGAAGGTCAGGGGTCAGGGGTCAGTAGCTTTTAATCTTATTTGTAGTCTGATTGTTTGCCAGATCGCATAATATAAAGTTTTAGATCTTTTTTCGAAAAAATATGAGCCTAGCCAATACAGCAAGTTTAATTCTCGGCCTGTTAATGGGATTGATGACAATTTTATTTATTTTCAGGATAGTTTTAACTTGGTATCCTCAAGTAGATCTCAACAAACTGCCCTTTAACCTAGTTGCTTGGCCGACAGAACCTTTTTTAGCCCCGTCACGTAAAATTGTGCCTCCTTTAGGTGGAGTGGATATTACGCCGATTATTTGGGTAGGTATATTTAGCTTATTTCGAGAAATTCTGCTCGGACAACAAGGCTTAATTACGATGGCACTTCATTAGGGAGATTTGGGAGCGTAAAAAGTTTATTAATTAAAATCGATCCCCTCAAGTAACTAATCCTAAACTAAATCTCCCCATAATCGGAGATCCGATCGCCTCATTCCTTACTCGCAGGTCGCTGGCTCATGTGTTCGGCGATAAAATTAGTGTAGACATCTCCGGCTAAAAAAGCAGAATTTTCGAGAATTTTTTGATGGAAACTGATAGTAGTAGGAATTCCAGTAATAGCACATTCTCGCAAAGCCCTTCTCATGCGTTTGATAGCCATTTCCCGATCTTTACCCCAGACAATTAATTTCCCGATCAAAGAATCGTAATAAGGGGGAATTTCGTAATCGGTATAGACGTGGGAATCGACGCGAACTCCGGGGCCTCCTGGGGGCAAATAGGCACTAATTCTGCCCGGTGCGGGGCGAAAATCGAGATCGGGATCTTCAGCATTAATCCGACATTCGATCGCGTGACCGGAGATATTAATATCTTTTTGAGTTAAGGATAGTCGATCGCCTTGGGCGATGCGAATTTGTTCGGCAATCATATCTATTCCCGTGATCGCTTCGGTAACGGGATGTTCGACTTGAATGCGAGTATTCATTTCCATAAAATAGAAATCGCCGTTTTTATCCACCAAAAATTCTACAGTTCCCGCACCGACATAATCGATCGATCGAGCTGCTTTAATGGCAGCCTGACCCATTTTTTGGCGCATTTTCTGGGTTAAAAAAGGCGAAGGGGCTTCTTCTAAGAGTTTTTGATGGCGACGTTGAATCGAGCAATCTCTTTCGCCGAGGTGAACTGCATTGCCGTGACTGTCTGCCAAAATTTGAAATTCGATGTGACGGGGACATTCGATAAATTTCTCTAAATAAACCCCACCGTTACCAAAAGCTGCTTCTGCTTCTCCTTGGGCTGCTTGAAATAGCTTTCCTAACTCGCTTTCATTTTTGACTAACCGCATTCCCCTGCCACCGCCACCAGCAGTAGCTTTAATGATTACGGGGTAGCCGATTTGAGCCGCGATCTCTTTGGCTTCATTTTCTGAAGATAATAAGCCCGGACTTCCTGGTATTGTGGGAACTCCAGCTTTTTTCATCGTTTTTTTGGCGGTGGATTTATCTCCCATTGCTAAAATTGCTTCTGGGGAAGGGCCGATAAAAGTAATCTGATGGTCGGCGCAAATTTCGGCAAAACGTGCGTTTTCGGCTAAAAAACCGTATCCTGGATGGATTGCCGTTGCGTTACGAGTTAGAGCCGCAGAGATAATATTAGGTATGTTGAGATAACTTTTACCAGATGGTGGCGGCCCGATACAAACACTTTCGTCTGCTAGTTGCACGTGAAGAGCATTGCGATCGATCGTAGAGTGAACCGCAACGGTGGCAATCCCCATCTCTTCGCAGCTGTGCAAAATCCGCAGGGCAATTTCCCCTCTATTAGCAATGAGAATTTTTGAGAACTGCATTATTGGTTTGCTTTTAAGTTAGTATTTAGTGTAACCTTCAGTTTAGTTCTTTTCTAGAAAATAATTTCTTTGCTCGAAAAATAGCCGATCTCGATTCAATTTTCATCGTCTCTATCTTCTGAAGAACTCAATTTTGAGGGGGGTCTGCTACCGCTCCAAGCCCACCAAGACTGACCGCATTCGCATTGATAAAATTCTTGCCATTGACGGCGATAATCTTCACTGACGATCGGCGCGCGACGATTGATCCAAACTCTTTCTGCTAGATCGGGGGCCGCGCCACATTTGGGACAGCAAAATTCTAAAGCGTGAATTGCATCTTTCGTCCAAGGATCGGGGATGGGATTAAAAGCATCCATCGAAAATATTTCTCTAATTGTGTCTTATATGTGGTAGATTTTACCCCAATATGAAGTTCTTGGAGATACTTACTCCCACCGAGATCCGATTTTATAGATTAAGAATAATAACCAAAACTTGACAAAAGCAAGAAGAAGATAATGAGCAAATCAAAAATTATCGTTCTCGACGACGATCCTACCGGCTCGCAAACCGTTCATAGCTGTTTGTTGTTGATGGTATGGGATGTGGAAACATTGCGATCGGCACTAAAAGATGCTGCGCCAATTTTTTTCGTCTTAACTAATACTCGCTCGCTCGCTCCAGAACAAGCGGCTAAAGTTACCAAAGAAGTATGTCAAAATCTTAAGGAGGCGATCGCAGCAGAAGGAATTGAAGAATTTTTAATTGTCAGTAGATCGGATTCTACTTTACGAGGACATTATCCGATCGAAACCGATGTAATTGCCGAAGAATTAGGGGGGTTTGACGCTCATTTTTTAGTTCCTGCTTTCTTTGAAGGAGGGAGAATAACTAAAGATAGCAGCCATTATCTTTTAATAGATGGCAAATTAACCCCAGTTCACGAAACAGAATTCGCTCGCGACTCGGTTTTTGGCTACTCTCACAGTTATTTACCCGATTATGTGGCCCAAAAAACAGCAGGAAAAATTCCGGCCTCTTCAGTAGAAAGATTTTTACTCTCAGATATTCGCTCTGGGGTAAGCGAGCGGCTGATGCAACTCAAAGACAATCAATGCGTAGCGGTAGATGCCGAAACTCAATCGGATCTCGATCGCTTTGCTGAAGATATTTTAACTGCTGCCGATGCTGGCAAAAGATTTTTATTTCGCTCGGCCGCAAGTTTATTAACTTCTTTAGCTCAACTCGGAAAACAACCGATCGCTCCCGAAGCTATGAGTCAAAAAAAACCAACTTCAAATCCAGGTGCGATAATAGTAGGCTCTCACGTGAGCAAAACAACCCAGCAACTGCAAAGACTTTTAAAAGAAGAAAACGAAGCGATCGGCATAGAATTAGATGTAAACCGCTTGCGAGACAATCCCGAAACCAGAGCGAAAATGCTCGCAGAAATTTTAGAGCGAGTCGCAGAAGTTTATCAACAACAGCAAACAGCAGTGGTATATACTAGCCGAGACGAATTGGTTTTTGCCAGTGTAGAAGAGCGTTTGCAATTTGGAGCTGAAGTATCGTCGTTATTGATGGATGTAGTTCGAGGTTTGCCAAAAGAGATCGGTTTTTTGATAAGTAAAGGCGGAATTACTTCTAACGACGTACTTAGTAATGGTTTAGCCCTAAAACAAGCAAGATTGCTCGGCCAAATTATTCCAGGATGTTCGGTAGTAATCACTCCGAGCGATCGCCAGCTATTTCCTAATTTACCTGTCGTATTATTTCCTGGTAACGTAGGCGACGAATTAGGATTGGTTACAGCTTATCATCGCTTGAGGAATTAATTTTTATATTTAAATCTCAGCCTGAGTGCTAACTTGCGCTAGAATCTGCTTGAGTTACTTGCCTTATTGTAAAGATCGTCGTTACTACCTGAATTTGAATGAATTCTGATTCCAAGCCCGTACCCGAGTCTAACGGCTCTCAACCTCTATATTTAGTTAATCGTTTGTCGGGAGTGCGATTAAAACAAAAAGACGGAAAAATTTTGTTAATTTTACCACCTCAAGATAAAGAAGAGCCAGCAACCTACTGGACGCAGCTCGAAACAGAGGTAAAATATCGACTCAACAACAGCGAAAAGTTTTGGCGAAAAGGTGCGGCAGTAAATTTAGTTGCTCGCAATCGCCTATTAGACGGCAGACAATTGCAAAATCTAGCCCGATCTCTGGCAGGGGTAGATCTCAAATTACGCTGCGTCAGCACTAGTAGAAGACAAACAGCAGTAGCTGCTGCTACTGCTGGTTTTGATGTCGAACAAACAACCGCCGATCGCTCTTTAGAAACAAAAAAAGAAAATCGCTCCTTAGAAAGCACAGAACCACTGTATCTGAGAAATACAGTTAGATCTGGCGTAGAAGTACGTCATTCAGGTAGTATTATACTCTTGGGAGATTTGAATCCCGGAGCGATCGCGATCGCAGCAGGAGATATTATCATCTGGGGCAATCTCAGAGGGATCGCTCATGCCGGTGCTAGTGGCAATCGCGAAGCCAGAATCATGGCATTAAAAATGCAGCCAACTCAGCTGAGAATTGCCGATTTAGTCGCTCGAGCACCTGAAAAATCGCCAGAACAAATCGAACCGGAAATAGCATATATCGCACCTGCGGGAATTCAATTGTCTCTAGCTAGTAATTTTACTAAGATTCACACTTTCTCCGAGCAAGCAAGAGCTTGGATTGACAATTAAATAAATTTAACAAAATAATTTAAAATGACGAGGATTATTACAATTACTTCCGGTAAAGGCGGAGTAGGTAAAACTACGATCGTCGCTAACTTAGGTACGGCATTGGCGCAGTTAGGCAAAAAAGTTGCCCTCATCGATGCAGATTTTGGTTTGAGAAATTTAGATCTGCTTTTAGGATTGGAAAATCGAGTAGTATATACAATCTTAGAAGCGATCGCTGGAGAATGTTCCCTCGAAAAAGCTTTAGTCAAAGATAAACGTCAACCAGGTTTAGTCTTGTTGCCTGCAGCTCAAAATCGCAATAAAGAAGCGGTAACTCCAGAACAAATGAAAGAGATCGTCAGCAAATTGAGTCCTAATTTTGACTATTTGCTCGTCGACTGTCCGGCGGGGATCGAATTGGGCTTTCGTAACGCGATCGTCGCAGCAAACGAAGCAATTATCGTAACGACTCCAGAAATGGCTGCGGTAAGGGATGCCGATCGGGTAATTGGTTTGTTAGAAGCCGAAGGAATTAAAAAAATCAGTCTGATCGTCAATCGTTTTCGGGCAGAAATGGTGCAACTAGATAAGATGATAGGTGTAGAAGATATTTTAGATCTTTTAGTTATTCCTCCGATCGGGATCGTGCCTGAAGACGAACGGGTAATCGTTTCTACTAATCGTGGCGAACCCCTAGTACTAGAAGATCGCCCTTCTTTACCAGGAATGGCTTTTAGAAATATTGCCCGCAGACTCGAAGGGGAAGAAATTCCTTTTTTAGATTTGATGGCATCTTACGATAATCTTTTTACTCGTCTGCGTCGCTTGTTTAAAGCTTAATTACAAGATATTTTACCAAGGCACTACCGATAATAATGATTAGCGAACTTATAGATAAAATGTTTCAGCGCAATAATGACGATTGTTTTAAAAATAGTCGCGAACAAGCCAAACATCGCTTAAAATTAGTGATCGCTCACGATCGCGCTCAATTAAGCCCCGGAATGATGGAATCGATGCGGCGCGAAATTCTCGAAGTTGTTAGCAATTACGTCGAAATCGATCCCGGCGAAATGGAATTTTCCCTTTCTAACGACGATCGCATGAGCGTTTTAATCGCTAATTTACCGATTCGCAGAATTAAAAATCGCAAACAAAAAACTACCACTTAGATTAAGTTATCTTTTCTGCCTAACTTAATCAATATAAATAATTTAGCCTCCCGTTCCCCCAAGGAATGGGATTGGTTTAAGTAAACTAGAATGAAAATATTATATTACTTAGTAATTAAATATGACTGAGAAAAAAACTCAATTGCCTCCAGAAATTTCCCAGCTCGGCTTGAGTTTAGGAACAATTCCCTTGTTGCTGGTAACAATTGCCACAGAAAATGGGATGCAAAGTTTAATCGAACTAGGTCAGGCTGCTGAAGAAGTATTTCGCGGCGATCTCTTACCAATCCTGCACCTGCAAGCCGAATCAACAGAACAAGAAACAGAGCCAAACAAGTAATATCCTTAATTTAGTATGAGATTGTTCCGGTTGCGATCGAGATCCAGATTAACTTAAAACTCAGAGAATACTAAAAATAAATATCGACTGAGAGCGATAGTAGAGATTATGAGTTCGCTTGTTCAATATTCAGGCCCGGAATATAATATCTTTTCAAGCTCTGACCTATTTTTGCGTCAGCGTTTGAGATTAATAGAAGATTTGTGGGAATCCGTATTAAAGGTAGAATGCGGGCAGGGATTGACAGATTTACTGCAAAAACTCCGCTCGATGCCTTCCCCTGAAGGACAAGCAACAGAAGCCCCATCTTCATCAGTTCCAGAATCGATCGAAAATCTAGATTTAGATGAAGCTGTGCGTGCAGCTCGAGCTTTCGCTCTTTATTTTCAGTTAATAAATATTATCGAACAACATTACGAACAAAGAAATAGAGGAATTTCCCGTCGCGGCAACGGTTCGATCGACAATCGAACTTGGAGCGAAGAGAACTTAATTGCCGATAATTGGACGCTCTTTAACGGTGGCGGTGAAGAAAAAAAATCGACACAAAATCAAGAAAGCGGCACGTTTTTGTGGTTATTCCCCCATCTAAAAAGGGTAAACGTACCGCCGCGTAAAATTCAAGAAGTATTAGATCGATTAGATATTCGTTTAGTATTTACAGCCCATCCCACCGAAATAGTTCGCACCACGATTAGAAAAAAACAAAGACGCATTGCCGGGATTCTCAGCCAACTCGATCGAGCAGAAGAGGCGATCGCAACGGCCGAAACAAACAGTTCCGAAGAAGTAGAAGCAGCTAAAGAACAATTAAAAGAAGAAATTCGCTTGTGGTGGCGCACCGACGAACTACATCAGTTTAAGCCGAAAGTATTAGACGAAGTAGATTACACCCACCGCTATTTTGACGAAGTATTATTCGATACGATACCTCAATTGTCCCTCAGATTCGATCGAGCGATAAAACAGGCTTTTCCCAGTTTAAAATCCCCTAGCAATAATTACTGTCAGTTTGGTTCTTGGGTAGGGGCCGATCGAGATGGAAACCCCTCGGTAACCCCGGAAGTAACCTGGGCCACTGCTTGCTATCAAAGGGATTTAGTTCTCAAAAAATACCTAGAATCTCTCGAACAATTAAAAGAATTATTAAGTTTATCCCTGCACTGGAGCAACGTCTTGCCCGATCTGCTGGACTCTTTAGAACAAGATCGGGTACTGATGCCAGAAATATACGATCGCCTCGCAATTCGCTACCGTCAAGAACCCTATCGCTTAAAACTAGCTTATATCGAACAAAGACTTAAAAATACTCGCGATCGCAACAGAATTTTATCCGCTCGGGACATACAAGCCAAACTAGAACTAAAAAATAACAATATTTATCGATCGGGAGGAGAATTTTTAGCAGAATTACAACTAATTCAAAAAGATCTCCAAGCAACAGGATTGAACTGTCGCGATCTAGATAAACTGGTCTTACAAGTACAAATTTACGGCTTCAAGCTGGCCGAATTAGACTTTCGTCAAGACTCTTCACGCCATTCCGATGCGATCGACGAAGTAGCAGCATATTTAAATATTCTCCCCAAACCATACAACGAACTTTCTGAGGCGGAAAAAAGTGCTTGGTTAATTGAAGAACTGCAAACTCGCCGACCTCTGATCCCCAAAGAAATGCCGTTTTCCCAAAAGACTTGCGAGACGATCGAAACTTTGAGGATGTTGGGGCAACTACAACAGGAATTCGGCCAAGAAATTTGCCAAACTTACATCATCAGCATGACTAATTATGTCAGCGATGTCTTAGAAGTTCTGCTCTTGGCTCAAGAAGCCGGATTGTACGACCCAGCTACTGGTAAGAGTAAGATTCTGATCGTACCTTTATTTGAGACCGTAGAAGACCTGAAAAGAGCACCTGATGTGATGCGGTCTTTGTTCGATTTATCTTTGTATCGAGCAACTTTAGCTGGCGGTTACGATTGTTTGACAGAAAAAAGCGAAGCAGAAGAGCAATCCCATTGCAGTTTCTATCCAGCTAACCTACAAGAAGTGATGCTGGGTTATTCCGATAGTAATAAAGATTCTGGATTTCTCAGCAGTAATTGGGAAATACACAAAGCTCAAAAAGCCTTGCAAAAAATGGCTTCAGAATATGGCATTGCTTTACGAATCTTTCACGGTAGGGGAGGATCGGTAGGACGCGGTGGCGGCCCGGCTTACGCCGCTATTTTGGCCCAACCAACGGGAACGATTAACGGTAGAATTAAAATTACCGAACAAGGAGAAGTTCTCGCTTCTAAATATTCTCTACCGGAGTTAGCTTTATATAATCTCGAGACGATTACAACTGCTGTCATTCAAGCTAGTTTGTTGGGAAGCGGTTTTGATGATATCGAACCGTGGAACAAAATCATGGAAAATTTAGCGGCCCGATCGCGTCAGGCTTATCGATCTTTAATTTACGAACAACCGGATTTTATTGATTTCTTCCTGTCGGTAACTCCCATTCAAGAAATTAGCCAGTTGCAGATTAGTTCTCGTCCGGCAAGACGTAAAAGCGGTAAAAAAGATTTGAGCAGTTTGCGGGCTATTCCTTGGGTGTTTAGCTGGACTCAAACTCGCTTTTTATTGCCAGCTTGGTACGGCGTAGGAACTGCATTAAAGGCGTTTTTATCAGAAGATGAAGAACCAGAGGAAAATCTCAAGTTACTGCGCTATTTTTACATCAAATGGCCCTTTTTTAGAATGGTTATTTCAAAAGTGGAAATGACTTTGGCAAAAGTAGATCTAGAAATAGCCCATCATTACGTCAGAGAGTTGTCTTCACCTGAAGATCTCGATCGCTTCGAGCGACTTTTCCAACAAATAGCTGGAGAATTTTACTTGACTAGAGATCTAGTTTTGCAAATCTGCGATCGGGAAAACCTCTTAGATGGCGATCGAGAATTACAAAAATCAGTACAATTACGCAACGGTACGATCGTTCCTTTGGGTTTCTTACAGGTTTCTTTACTCAAACGCTTGCGAGAATATAGCGATCGTTCTCGCTCTGGGGCGATCCACTTCCGCTATTCTAAGGAAGAATTGGTCAGAGGTGCTTTATTAACTATTAACGGTATTGCTGCCGGAATGCGGAATACAGGTTGAGGTGAAAAGTTGGAAGTCAGAGGTTTTAGTTTTCAGTTCTTGTCCGTTTGAAAATTATTTATTAATTCTCTGGAGTTAATTTCAAAATACTCCCCCCTGACTTCTGAGTTCCGAACTGATTAATAAACTACGGGTAGGGTAAAGTGAAAACAACTTCCTTCGTTGGGAACGCTATCGACCCAAATTTGACCGTAGTGAGCGCGAATAATTTTGCGACACAAACACAAGCCCAGTCCGTAGCCTTCTTGATTTTCGTCTCTTTTGAGCCGGAAGTGTCCTTCAAAAATGGTTTCTTTAGTTCCTTCTGGAATGCCCGGCCCCGTATCGCTGACGCTGATTTGAACTTTTTGGGTGGTACGGTGCAGTAAAGATATTTTAATTTTTCCCCCTTCAGGGGTATATTTAATCGCATTATCGATTAGATTGACTATTACTTGACGCACTAATTCTCGATCGGCGTAAACTTTTGGTAAGTCTTGAGGTAAATCTGTTTCTAGGGTTTGAGATTTTTCTTTTAAACGCTTGTTAAATTGTGAGATCGATTCTTGACATAAAGCAGGCAAAGATAGAGAATTAGGTTCTACTTTAAATTTACCCTTGACATTTTTCGATGCTTGTAGTAAGTCGGCGATCATGCGATTCATGATCTGAAATTGTTTTTTGGCTTGCTTGTATAACTGTTCCTTTAAAGTAATAACTCGATCGCTATCGGGGTGATTTTCTGCTAGTTCTAAAGTTTCTACGGCGATCGAAGCTGCTGTCAGGGGGCTACGCAAATCGTGAGCGAGCATTGCCAGTACTTGATCCTTGAATCTTAATTGCTCGGCTAGTTCTTCTTTTTCTTTTTCGAGACGAAATATGTCATCTCTGAGCTTCATTGTTTCTGCCGAGTATGCTAAAGAAGATTCTATTTCTGAGCTATCATCTCGGGTTTTATTGCCATTTTCTTGGGTTTGTTTGCGCTTACGAGCAGATTCTTCCTCTCTGACTGAAATTTGCCAGCGCGACCACCATTTTTCTAATTGAGCGATTAAGTTACTTCCAGCTATTGTTTGTCTTGGTTGTGGCGAAATTTTGACCAAGGCCGGTGTTGCTACTAGCTTGTAATGCTCTACCAGATGGGGATGGGCTTTAATGTCAATAATATCGAGTGCGAAGGAATATTCTTGTCTTAACCCTTGTAAATAGTCTTTAATTCGAGCGATATCATCTTGAGAACTATATCGTTCGTCTACAAACAGCAGCAGTTTTAGCAACATTTGCTCTTCAGTATTTTTTTCTAGAGCTGTCTGCTCGCTATCCGATTTCAGCACTGGAAATACCAATTACAATTACAAAAAAATATACAGTCAATTCAATTTGTTTCTATTTATAGCTCTATTTCCCAATCGATGTCATCTTAACATCCCTATTCATATTTTATTAATCTATACAACTTTGATAATTAGCAAGGATTTGTAACATTAGGATAATTATATACAATCTTTTCAACATATTGAAGGATAATTAGCGATCGAACTTTGATTGAATTATTGTTCAGAGTAAAATGGCAAATTTTTTCGATCGAGTTTCCCTGGTGAGAAAATTAAGATAATATAAAATGCGTACAATATAAAATTACCTCATTTACTAACTTAATAAAACAATTAAGGAAACTATTATGGCTCTTGGTTACGTTGCTCTCGTCCTACACGCTCATCTACCTTTCGTCCGACACCCAGAAAGCGATTATGTTTTAGAAGAGGAGTGGTTATACGAAGCGATTACAGAAACTTATATTCCTCTATTGCACGTTTTTGAAGGGTTAAAAAGGGACGGGATCGACTTCAAAATGACCATGAGCATGACACCTCCTTTGGTGTCTATGTTAAGAGATCCCTTATTGCAAGAGCGTTACGACGAACACCTTGCGAAATTAGAAGAATTAGTAGAAAAAGAAATCGAGCATAACGAACATAACGGACACATTCGTTATTTAGCAGAATATTATGCTAAAGAGTTCAATATCATTCGTCAAACTTGGGAAAGATACGATCGCGATCTAGTCAAAGCTTTCAAACAATTTCTTGACAGTAACAATTTAGAAATTATTACTTGCGGAGCAACTCACGGCTATTTGCCTTTAATGAAAATGTATCCCCAAGCAGTTTGGGCGCAAATTAAGGTTGCTTGCGAACATTACGAAGAACATTTCGGCCGGCCTGCTAAAGGAATTTGGTTGCCAGAATGTGCTTACTATGAAGGTTTAGAAAGAATGCTGGCCGATGCTGGTTTGCGTTATTTCCTTACTGACGGTCACGGTTTGCTCTATGCTCGTCCTCGCCCTCGTTTTGGCACTTACGCCCCGATTTTTACCGAAACTGGAGTGGCAGTTTTCGGACGAGATCACGAATCTTCTCAGCAAGTTTGGTCTTCAGAAGTTGGCTATCCGGGCGATCCTGAATATCGCGAATTTTACAAAGATTTAGGTTGGGAAGCAGAATACGAATATATCAAACCCTATATCATGCCCAACGGTCAGCGCAAGAATATCGGGATTAAATACCATAAAATCACTAGCAGACAAGCAGGTTTATCGGATAAAGCACTTTACGATCCTTACTGGGCTAGAGAAAAAGCTGCCGAACACGCGGGCAATTTCATGTACAATCGGGAACGGCAGGTTGAAAATCTCAAAAATATGATTAATCGGCCGCCGATCGTAGTTTCTCCTTACGATGCTGAATTATTCGGTCATTGGTGGTACGAAGGCCCTTGGTTCATCGATTACCTGTTCCGCAAATCTTGGTACGATCAAAATACTTTTGATATGACTCACCTGGCTGATTATTTACGCCACCATCCCAACCAACAAGTCAGCCGTCCTTCTCAGTCTAGTTGGGGTTTTCGCGGTTTCCACGAATATTGGCTCAACGAAACTAATTCTTGGATTTATCCCCACTTACATAAAGCAACTGAAAGGATGATTGAATTAAGTCATAAAGAACCTGATGACGAACTGCAATGGAAGGCTTTAAATCAAGCAGCACGAGAATTATTATTAGCACAATCTTCTGACTGGGCTTTTATTATGAGGACTGGAACTATGGTTCCTTATGCTGTTCGTCGCACTCGATCGCATTTATTACGATTTAATAAAATTTACGAGGATATGCACGCGGGTAAGGTAGATTCTGGCTGGCTGGAAAAAGTAGAAGAAATTGATAATATTTTCCCTAATATTAATTACCGAGTTTATCGACCTTTGTAATTTTCAAGTCTAATTACAACAAAAACATTCAGTTTTAACTAACTGGATGTTTAATATTGGTAGGCTAGGCGAAGTCAGAGGTCAGAAGTCAGAGGTCAGAGGTCAGAAGTCAGATAGAGGTCAGAGTTAAGAGGTAAGAGTTAAATAGTAAAATTTAATAATTAATAATTATTTTTTTATTATTATTTATTATT
>CAYWIH010000115.1:0-16139 GCA_964458305.1 uncultured bacterium
TTAAAGCCTCCATCCCGGAAACCCAAAACATCTTTTAACTGGTCAATGGTCAATGTTAAAAAACTATTTAAATATAGGGAAAAATTAGCTAACAGGGGGTTAATCGTAAATAGAGCTATTTATTAAAAACCGAAATGACAGATTTTTTAGACCATTTACAACATAAATTTGCTTACGTCGCGATCGGAAAATTTAAAACAGGCAAATTTCACGAAGCACAAAAAATATATGAAGAAGCAGTAGCAACATATAAAACTGGTTTTCAAGGAGCTTATTTATTACAAAAACCCGGCACAGACGAAGCGATCGCAGTTATTTTTTGGGACAGAATCGAAGATATGCAAGCCCATCAAACCGAAGCTTACGAGAAAATTATCAATAAAATAAATCCTTTATATGCCAGAAGACCTACTATTTCTTTTTATCAAGTTTGTAGCGAAATTATGCCTCAAGAAGGAGATGAAATTATCCCAGAAACTCCAGCAGAAATTGAAAGCGAACCATCAGAATAAATTAGAATTACCCCCGTCCTTTGACGGGGATTGTCAGAAGATTAGTCGATAAAAATTCCGACAACAGATAAGAAAATTATGGATTGCCGGAACGTAAAAAAATTGTACTGACTTACTATGGTACGTACCTACTTAATAGCCTCTTGATATCTAGCTAATGCAATTAAAGGGAAATATTGCTGATACATATGGTATTTAAGATAGAAATGACAGGGGAAACCAGTACCAGTAAAATAATCTTCATCCCAACTACCATCGTCGCGCTGAGTAGAAACTAAATAATCGATCCCTCGTTCGATCGCATCTATATCTAATTTACCAGTTGCCTTGGCAGCATCTAACAAACCAATTAAAGCCCAAGCAGTTTGCGAAGCAGTACTATCTCCGATACCTTTTAAAGATGGATCGTTATAACTAAAACAAGTTTCGCCCCAACCACCATCGCTATTTTGGCAGCCAAGCAACCATTTTGCACCTTTTTCGATCGCATTTTTGTGGGTTTTGGGTGCAATAACAGCTAATGCAGATAATACTCCCGAAGTACCATAAATATAGTTTACGCCCCAACGACCGAACCAACTACCGTCATTTTCTTGTTCCTTATCTAAATACTCTAATCCTCTTTGAACTCTATTTCCATCCATCGAAAGATTGCACTGACCTAACATTTCTAATACCCTAGCAGTAACGTCAGCAGTATTAGGATCGATCATTGCTTTAAGATCGCCGTAAGGGATAGAATTAAGCCAATCTTGGTCGTTATCGAGATCGAAAGCAGCCCAACCTCCAGCTTTACACTGCATTGTTGCCATCCATTTTACACAACGGGCGATCGCGGCTTGTTTTAATTTCTCGTTGGGTAGTTTTACCCCATCCAATGCCATCACGACTACAGCAGAGTCATCTAAGTCGGGATAAAAACGATTATCGAACTCAAATGCCCAAGCCCCTGGTTTTCCTTGTTTATTTTTAACTTGCCAGTCGCCGTAATCTAAAATTTGCTTTTCGATTAACCATTCTCCTGCTTTAATTAAACTGGGATTATCAGGATCTATTCCAGATTCTACCAAAGCGCGCAAACACCAAGCAGTATCCCAAACAGGAGAAACGCAAGGTTGGACTAAATAACTATTTTCAGTTTCGATCGCAAAGTTATCTAAAGCTACAAAACCCCGATCTACCATCGGATCGTTAACGTCGTAGTCTAATGCTTTTAAGGCTAACATCGAGTTTAGCATTGCCGGAATGATACCGCCCCAGTCTCCGGTTGCTTCTTGTCTTTCGATGACCCATTTTTCTGCAGCAGCTAAACCTTCTTCTCGAAATGGTACTAAATTTAGATCTTCTGCCATTTTAAAGGCTTTATCGAACCATAAAAATATATCCGACCAATCATTATTACTGGGTAATTCGTATTTTACGTTATTTATTCCTTCAGCATAAAGTTCGTTTAAATTAAAATTAACCGGATAAACTGGTTTCTTGTCGAATACGATTAATAAAGGTACGGTACTGCTTCTAGCCCAACTCGACATTTCATAAATTGTTACCGGAAAATTATCCGGCAATAACATAATTGAAGGAGGAATAGAAGGGATGCCAGCCCAGTCGTAGCAACCGATCAGGGCTAAATGGAATTTTGTAAAGATCCTGGTTTTGCTGATGCCACCTCGTTTTAAAATAAAATTGCGAGCTTTTACTAAAGCCGGATCTGTAGCGGGAACTCCCAACAAACGCATGGCCATGTAAGCTTCTACAGAGGTGCTAATTTCGCCACCGTCGCCGTAAAATAGTTCCCAACCGCCATGTTCTCTTTGTTGCGATCGCAAGTAATTTTCTACCTTATCTAAAGGTCGAGTTTTATCCGTTCCCCAAATTTTATGCAATAAAACTACTTCTGAGGTAATGGTAACGTTAGATTCCAATTCCGACCACCAGTAACCTTCAGGATATTGCAAGGAAAAGATATGCTTTTGAGAAGCAGCGATCGCATCTACAACGGATTTTTGTGTCTTTCGATCTTGTGTTTGCATTTTTGGGATTTCACTCCTATCACACTATTTATCAAAAATAGCAGTTCTTAAAGATTTCTTCCCAAAAAAAACAAATACTCGCAGATCCTGAAGTAAGGAGAGAAATAATATTTTATTGGATCGATCGATCTTAAATTACAAAACTCCCGTACCGACGTACCATGATACGTCCTCTGCTATACTAACTCGACTCTCTCTCTTCTGTAGTACGAAGATCTCGCTGCTTGAGATTGTTATATTTAGCAATAGTCTGTTTGAGTTCGTTTTGAGAAGAAGTAGACTGTACCATATATAAACCAAAAGGATCTTCGCTAATGTACTTAGTATAGGAAGATTTAAGATAAGGATTGTATTCTGAATTATTAGTAAGATAATTTTCAAAAAACGCCAAAGTCATCGAGCGATCGTATCGATCGATCAAACCAGGTTGTGGGTATTTTAAAGCAGTTACCGACTCAATTAGTTGAGTTGCACCCGCATCTAATTCAGAAATATCTAAATGGGCTTGTCCTTCGAGTAAAATTAAATAGCGATCGCGTCCAGTCAGCCAAGTAAAAGATTGTATTTGTTCGATCACGACTGGAGTTGCCGGATCGTCGCTTCCTGCGGCAAACATTAACGGAATTTCAATTTTACTTAAGCTTTTTTCTCCGAATATACTGCTATTGACAGGATTTACTACCATAACAGATCCGACTCGGCGATCGCGAAAATTGTAATTTTCTTGGGGTAATTCTAAAGCACGACACTGCAATAATAAAGATAAATTAGGCGACCAAATCGGTCGATTGCAGTCTGTTTTCAACTGCTCGAAGTTAATCTCCGCACCAGCTAATGCTAAGGCTGTATAACCGCCAAAAGAATGACCCAACACCCCGACATTTTCTAAATCTAATTTACCTTGAAATTCTCTTTCGTTACGTCTTTCTAATTCGTCGATAACGTAACTGATATCTAATGGTCGATCGATAAATTCTGCCAGTTCGAATATGTTTCTGTTGTATCCTTCGAGCATTTCGATAAAATGAGTATAATTGCTGCCTTTATGCTCGGGAATTGCGACTACATATCCATATGAGGCTAAATGTTCGGCTATTTTTTGAAAATGTTGTCGGTTGGAAGCTAAACCATGAGATGCTACTACTACCGGAGTTTTTCCTGCTCTAAAAGTATTGGGTTTGTAAATATCTACTTCAAATCTACGGTTTCTGGTGCGATCGAATAGTTTCACAGTCTGTACTGTATGCTCGAACTCCCCAACTTCTCTGAGATCGGGTAATCTGGAATAGTCAATGATGCGATCGCTTTTTGCTTCTTTTAAAGATAGTTCTTGTATTTGGGCTACTACTCGATCGGTTTCTTCTACTAGTCCGCCAATTAAATTTGCTAGTTTAAAAATTTCATCAGTATCTATATAAATATCGGTGGGATATTGCTGCAGAAAATTGAGTACGGTTAAGCCGTCTTCTTTGTCAAATGCTGCTTTTCCTAAAGCCGCTCTAATTGCATATTTGCCGTTTCTGCCTCCGGGAATGGTGACAAAATTACCAATTCGCTCGAGCATTTCTTCTCCCATTTCAGTCTTGAAGAAGCGATAAAGTTCGACTGGATTTACTTCTTGTCTTCTGATTAATGCTTGTCTGAATGCTTCTCTAGTTGGTTCGTCGACTCTCCTGAGATAAAAGCCTAATTGTCGGTTTATTTCCCCTTCTTTAGCAAATTTTTCTAGGGAAGATACTTCAACTTCAAATAGCAAAGGCCCGTAATTAAACATAATTCTTTCTGCAGCTTTTACTGGCATTGCTATCATTGTCGGAATTATTCCCAGTGCTAAAGCACTCAGCCAACGTTTTCCCCAAAACCGCAAAGTTGTGTACTTTTTCATAGAAGCCTTGAAATACAAGATATTTTGTGTTATATATCTAAACTACTAGTAAAAACTAATAGATCCATATATAAATATACAAAAAATTCGGGCGATGATTTGTGTTGTCAATTGCGAATAAAAAAATAGAATAACTTATTATAATGCTCAGTATTTTATTAATAATATCGATTATATCTCTGATAATTTGGATTGGTTTGTTACTGTTTTGGGGTAATTTTTGGCAGTGCGCTCCAATTCTAAAATTGGAAAAGATCGAATTAGATAATTATCCGGCAGTATGTGCGGTAATTCCAGCCCGCAACGAAGCAGAAGTAATTGAAATTTCAATAAAAAGTTTGCTAGAGCAAGATTATCGGGGTGAATTTAATATTATTTTAGTAGACGATCGCAGCAGCGACAAAACAGCAGAAATAGCCCGAAAAACAGCAGAACAATTAAATAAGTCTGCTTGCTTAAAAATTATTACTGGTGCGGAATTACCTGTGGGTTGGACTGGCAAACTCTGGGCAATGAAACAAGGGATTGAAGTAGCCAAACAAGAATTTTTCCCAGATTATATTCTCCTCAGCGATGCCGATATCAAACATAATTCTCACAATCTACTTCAATTAGTGAATAAAGCTAAAAAAGATAACTGCAATTTAGTTTCTTTGATGGTATTGTTGCGTTGCGAAAGTGTTTGGGAAAAGTTTTTAATTCCGGCTTTTGTATTTTTCTTTGCCAAACTTTATCCTTTTTCTCAAGTAAACGATCGCGATCGTAAAACTGCTGCTGCTGCCGGAGGATGTATCTTAATTGAAACCGATGCTTTAAATAAGATCGGTGGCATAGAAGTAATTCGCACTGCTTTAATCGACGATTGTGCTTTAGCTGCCGAGGTAAAAGCTGACAATTTAGCTAATAACGATCGAAAAATTTGGTTGGGATTTACTAAAGATGCTTTTAGTTTGCGATCGTATCCTTCTTTAAAAAGTATTTGGGATTTAGTCGCTCGCACTGCTTTTACTCAGCTAAATTATTCCCCTCTACTTTTAGTCGGTACTGTAATTGGCATGATTTTAATTTACATCGTGCCGCCAATAAGTGTATTATTAGGAACGATAATGCTAAGTTGGAAAATAGTAGCTGTAGGTCTGTCGGCATATTTACTAATGAGTTTAGCTTACTTACCGACAGTCAGATTTTATCAAATTTCACCCTTATGGGCCTTTAATCTAAGTGCAATCGCCTTTTTATATACTTTAATGACCGTAGACTCTGCTTGGCAGCATTGGCGAGGAAAAGGAGGGGCTTGGAAAGGAAGAGTTTATCCGCAAAAATCTCTTTAAGTTTCTCTATTTGAACGATCTTTGCCGAACCAAACAGAAGCAAGATTCCTACGATTCATTTCTGCAATTTGGGCGATTAGATATTTACTGTAAGAACTAGCAGCTAATTCTTTACTAATTGCCTTATGATTAAAACCTAAGAGTAAAGTGACAATAATAGCAGGGATAAACTTTGATTTTAAAAAAATAGACTTATTTTTATCGGGGGAATTAACGGTCATTATTATATATAATATTTATTCGATCGAGCGCAAATCTATTGCAATTTTAACTCGATAATTTAAAAATATCTGCTCGTATAAATTACGATTATACAGTCACAAAAAACACATGAGATCGATCGCAACTCGAAGGACTAAATTTTTCACTTTAGAGGAGATCTAGTATCGACATATTAACTTTTTTATGCTAAATTCTTATATACTCTGTCGATCTAGATTTTAAGATCTAAAATAGATAATAAAGAGTTCGAATTATATTGAATTTTATTATGGATCGGCAAGAATTTTATCGAAATATTATTTCCAATTTGCGATCGACTCTTGGTTTGTTAGATTTAGAGCCAGATTCTCAACTAAAAAAAGATGTTATTTCGGTTTGCGATTATTTTGAAAATAAAACTTATAGCATAGCAGTATTCGGCCCTTTCAATCACGGAAAATCTACTTTATTAAATGCTTTATTAGGTAAAAAAGCTCTGCCGATCGATCTAATTCCAACTACGGGAGCAGCAATTTATGTCCGCTATGGAGAAACTTTAAGCAGTAAAATTATCTTCAAAGATGGTACGGAAAAAAGCGAAGCAGGTACTAAAATTTTAAAAAATTACGCTATTTTAGACGAAACAAGTTACATGAGGGATGATGTGGCTGCTGTGGAAGTTTATTGTAACCATCCTTTCTTAAAAAATGGGGTAGAATTCCTTGATTTACCCGGAACTAACGATCGAGAAGATCGAGATAGTTTAGTCAAAGATAAATTATTAACAGCCGATTTAATCGTACAAGTTTTAGACGCTCGAAAATTGATGACTTTAGGAGAGCGCGAACAGCTTATTAATTGGTTGCTCGATCGAGGGATTAAAACGATAATTTTTGTCGTGAATTTTGTAAATTTATTAGAAGAAACAGATCGCAAAGAACTTGACGATCGTCTCAGATTTATTGCCGAAAGTTTTCGGGCTGAATTACCTGCTGGAATTAGTAATTTATATCGAGTAGATGCTTTACCCGCATTGCGATCGCGACTGAAAGGAGATATTGCAGCCGCACAAACTACTGGATTAGCTGCTTTTGAGACTGCATTACAAAATATTGTTACTTCACAAAAAGAAAATGAAAGTATTCGTTTTTCTCGCGTCAAAGCCATTATCGATCGCGTAGTAGAAGTCGGGGAATTGAAAAAACAAAAACTGGTCGCCGCAATGGAAATGCAATCAGCAAAAGAACGAGAAAAAAATGACATCAAAAAAAGAGCTGAAGCTTTAATTAAGCAAGGTCTAGAAAAAAGTATTTCTGAATTTAAAAATTGGCTTTACTTACCCAATTTATTAGCTCTTTATCAAACAGAGATAGCCACAGCATTACAACAAGATGCTTTTGAATTTTGGCAACTAGAAACTTTACAACCTAAAATAGCCAAATATCAACAAGAAATCGATGAATGGGTAAATAAAGGCTGCGAATTTTTTAACAACCATCATCCTGGTAAATTGTCAATTCAATTTCCCGACTCTCCTTTAGTATCTTTTCCAGAAGAAGATTTAAATAATAACAATTCTCGAGATCCCGATCTCGGTTCGGTTGCCATCCCGGCCGGGTTGGGTTTTGTTTTAGGCGGCCCGATGGGTGCAGCAGTTCTCGGAGGTGCGAGCTATCTCCTCAATAAAGCCGTCAATAACGAGGCTGAAACCATAAATACCTCTCAAACTTCAGCAGAGTTCGATCGAGCTTATCAAGAAGCAGCAAGAGCCTATCTGACCGCTTTTTCCCAACTAGCTTCAGTCGCAGTCGATCGATATCACAAACAAACACTGTCAGCCGTAACAGCAAAGATCGATCGATCTATACTACAACAAAAAGAGTGCTATCACCAATTCAGTTTGTTAGAAAACTTATTAAACAGGTTAAAACTTATTAACGGATAAAAATAACAATCTCAAACCAACAATAAACTTAAATTTTTCTTTAATTAAAATTAAAAAATAATAAAAGAAATGAATCTTTGTACCCAGCTCGCAAATATGATTGCCGTCAAACTTTTTCTCGAATAAATTATAAAGAGTCCCTGCTTGCAAGTAAAACTTTCGATCGGATTAAGAGGTATGCTTAAAGACATAAACAGGAAAAACTAAAACTTTTGACGGATTCAATCGTAAAAAAAATGCGTTTAATATTTGGTATAAGCTCCCCCAAGATTTAATTTAAAAATAGTATTGGGATATCAACTGAATTGTCATAATAAACTATGAATTTTATCTACAAATTTTTTGCTCGTCTTACTCACCCATACAATCGACCAGAATTAGCGGGAAATATGACGGTTTTATTACTAGCTTTTATTTACTTGTCAGTATCAATAATCACAACTAAACCAAAAAAAGCAGAATCAAAAGAAACAGGTCGGAGTGATTTTAATAGTTCCCTAGTTTTCCACAAGACAATTCATGGTTAATCTTCGAGAATGTATGTATAACTGCTAAGACTGCGATCGTAATTTTCTAATAAAAGTTGAGATTCTTCTAAAGTAATCTGATTTTCTCGCAAAGCTTTTTCAGTACGACAGCGCATCGCTTCAATCAAATCTCTAGCATCGTATCGAACGCGACTTAACACTTCTCTGACAGTATCCCCTTTTACTAAATACTCGATTTCATATCCCTTTGGTGTCATTTTAACGTGGACGACATTAGTATCTCCAAAAAGATTGTGTAAATTCCCCATAATTTCTTGATAAGCACCGACCAAAAACATTCCTAAATAGTAAAATTGCTTAATCCCAGCAGAGCCAGATCGATCGCAATTATTATCTTCAAAATTTAGAGAATGTAATTCTAAAACTGGTTTGGTGTCCCAAAGATCGATAAATCGATCTATTTTACCGTCGCTATCGCAAGTAAGGTCTGCTAAAATTCCCCTGCGATCGGGTTTACTATTGAGACGATGAATCGGCATAATCGGAAAAATTTGCTCGATCGCCCAAGCATCTGGAGCAGATTTAAATACAGAAAAATTGACATAATAAATAGATGCCATTATTTGTTCTAAATCTTTGAGATCGTCGGGTACGTAGTCGCGATCTCGAATGATACTTAAAATTTTACTGCAAATAGCCCAATATAATTGTTCTGCTCTAGCCCTTTCTTTGAGGTTGAGATAGCCGAAACTAAACAAACTTATCGCTTCTTCTTTAAACTGAATTGCATCGTGATAAGCTTCTTGAACGTTATTTTCCTCGATCGTCCGATAAGTTTCCCAAAGATTGCGAATGATGAGATGTTCTTTTTCTGCAACAGATTCGGGAGGAATGCGGGGAACATCGTCAGTACTAAGAACGTCAAAAATTAAGACGGATTGATGAGCGGCGATCGCCCGGCCACTTTCACTAATTAAAACGGGCGCAGCCACTTTTTTTTCTTCACAAGCCTCTTTAACTTCAGCTACGATATCATTAGCGTAATTTTGCATATTGTAGTTTTTCGAGGCAGGAAAATCAGTTTTAGAGCCATCATAATCTACAGCCAAACCTCCACCCACATCGAGATATTTCATCCCAGCACCGAGTTTAGCCAATTGAACGTAAATTTGACTTGCTTCGCGAATCGCATCTTTAATAACGCCGATCGAAGAAATTTGCGATCCGAGATGAAAATGAAGTAACGTCAAGCAATTTAACATTCCGGCTGTTTCTAAAGTATTAACCCCTGCTAAAATTTGCGGAATAGTTAAACCAAATTTAGCCCGATCGCCCGTAGAACTGCCCCAACGGCCCGATCCTCTAGTACATAATTTAGCTCTTAGTCCTAATTTTGGCTCGATGTTTAATTTACGACTGACATCGATTACCAAATCCAATTCTTCAAGCCGTTCGATAATGACGATCGGATCGTGTCCCAATCTAGTTGCTAAAAGAGCAGTTTCGATATATTCTCGATCCTTATGTCCGTTACAAATTAATAAAGCGCGATCTTTTGGTTCTAAATTAGCTAAAGCGATCGCTAATTCTGGTTTAGATCCGGCTTCGAGACCGAACTTATAGGGTTTGCCAAATTTTACTAAATCTTGAATTAAATGCTTGTGTTGGTTGCATTTAATCGGAAATACCCCTTGATAAGTTCCTGGATAATTATATCTAGCGATCGCTCGATTCATACAATTGTGAAGGCGATCGATCCTGTCTGCTAAGATATCGGGAAATCTAATTAAAAGAGGGGTTGCCAGGTTTCTTTTTTTTAAACTTACTACCAGTTCGTATAAATCTAAAGATCCGCCCCGATCTCCAGAAGGCGTTACCGTCACATTTCCCGCAGCATTAATCGCAAAATAGGGATCTCCCCAGCCAGAAATATTATATATTTTCTCACTATCTTCGATCGTCCAACTCGATCGATCGTCTTCTGCTTGATTATTTAACTCTGCTTTACTCTCAACTTCCATCGCCACCGATTCAATAGCCGAAAAAATTCTAATATAGTTTATCTCTTTTGTCACCACTATGCTAAGATTGCCATTGTTTCGCCCTTGAAACTGCAACCCTACAATTTATTAGCTCGATTTAACTCCATTTCCTGAAATTATTATGAAAATTTTAGACGATCGAGGACGTTTGTTCGGCAAGCTCAGTATCCTAGACTTGGGTGCTGGTTTAGTAATTTTAATCGTAATAATCGGGATCTTTTTCTATCCTGGCAGTTCGGGAAGTATCGCACAAATCAATACTCAAACCAAACAAGTAGAGGTAGATATCTTAGTTAGGGGATTGGGTTTGAGCGATCCAGAATCTTTTGCACAACACTTTAAAACCAATAATAAAGCAAGTATTATCGTTCGCAATCAACCAGCAGGAGAAGTAGATGTTATTCTCGCTGAAATTCTCCCTAGAACCGCGATCGTACCTCAACCAGATGGATCTGTTAAAGCTTTACCCAATCCCAGACCAGAATTAAATCTTATCAAAGATGCGGTCTTAACCGTTAAAGGGGAAGGACAAATTACCTCCGACGGTGCTGTCTTGGGTAGCCAAAAGATCAAAATTGGCAGCCAAATCGAGGTAGATAGTTTAGATTATTACTTCCGAGGTAATGTTACGGGCGTTCGTAAAGAAAATTAAATAGATAAAAAGTCAAGCTCGATCGCATACATATGCCTTTACTACCCGTGTTTCGTCTCGAAGAATATTTATCGCAATGGGAATTCATTGCCCCATATCTTTTATGTTGTAGCGATTCTGAATCATACTCCCTTGAAGATATTTTATCCTTAGCCGATCGAGAATCGAAACAGTTGTGGCAATCTCTTAGTCTCGGCTATACGGAAGTGGCCGGGTTACCCATTTTGCGAAGAGAAATTGCTACTCTTTATCCCGGTCTGAGTGAAGAAGATATTTTCTGTTTTGCTGGTGCTGAGGAAGGCATATTCTGCAGCATGCAGGCATTATTAACACCAGAAGACCACGTTATCGTCAAGACACCTTGTTATCAGTCTCTCGAAGCAATACCTAAATATACTGGTGCTAAGGTCACATCGATCGCACTCAAAGAAAGTGAGAACTGGAATATTTCTCTTGATTCGATTCGATCGGCAATTAAACCGAACACTAAAATAATCGTTATTAATTTTCCTCACAATCCTACTGGTTCGGTGCTAACCGAACAACAGGCCTCGCAATTAGTAGAATTAGCTTCAAGTCGAGACATATATATTTTTTCTGATGAAGTCTATCGCTTATTAGGCCCGTCATCGACCGAATGGAACGACCCGATTGCCGCTCGTTATACAAAAGGCATCAGTCTCGGTGTGATGAGTAAAGCTTTTGGGTTGGCCGGATTGCGTTTAGGCTGGATCGCTACTAAAGATAACAAAGCGATCGAGAAGATAAAACTAGTCAAACACTATACATCAATCTGCAATAGTGCTCCCTCGGAAATTCTGGCTCTGATAGCACTTCGGGCTAAAGATACTATCTTGAGGCGCAATGTAGAGATTGTCGATAATAATTTGAAACATCTCGATACTTTTTTTGAGAATCACAAGGAAATTTTGTCCTGGGTCAGACCAAAAGGTGGATGTGTCGGATTCGTTCGATATCAAAGTCCTCACCCTGTCGATCGGATGTGCGAAGCTCTTTTAAGTCAAGAGGGCGTTTTACTTCTTCCAGCCCGCATTTATGATTATCCTGAAAATTATTTTCGTATTGGATTCGGCCGCAAAAATATGCTTGAAGCGATCGAGCGATTCGATCGTTTTCTGAAAGGCTGGCATGGATAGCTAATAGTAAATTTATACCATTTAAGGGGCGATTTTGTTGTCTAATAATTCTTAAATATTTCCTCAAATTAGAATAACAAATGCCTACTTGTAATCCTTGTCAATGCTTTGTCTTTTCGGTACAAAGATAAAAAATATACAAGTAAATTTAAAAGTCTCGTTTTGGATTTTTGGAATAAATTCTTTTCTATAAAGGCTTCAAGCTATTTTTGTCAGATATTTTTTTCAGTATTATTTACAGTTAGAATAAGTATTGAGTATATTTTTATACTTTAAAATAAATAGGCGGAGTCCGACAAGTGAATTCTTATATACTTACTATACCTAAAAATTGCCAGATTTAGTCTTAATTATTGGCGTTATTTATCGGTTATTATTTATTAGTTATTGCCATAACCGATCGAGCGTAAATGTTATTAACTAGTTCCAGTGCGATCGAAATTTTGTCTGACTATTTGACTATATAACGATATTTAAGAAAAAATAAACCCCCTCATCGAAGTGAGGGAGTAGAAATAAAGAATTAGATCGCTAAAGATTAATAAGCGTCTTGTAACTCGTAGAAATCGGGAGAGATGTAATCCTTACGGAGAGGCCAACCTACCCAATCTTCTGGCATGAGAATGCGTTTGAGATCGGGATGTCCTTCGTAGACAATGCCGTACATATCGTAACTTTCTCTTTCTTGCCAGTCAGCACCTTTCCAAATCCAATAAACCGAAGGAATTTTAGGATTTTCGCGATCGACATAGACTTTGAGCCTAACTTCTTCAGGGCGATCGGCATCGTCGCTAAGTTTGATTAGGTGATAGAAGCTAACTAACTGTTTGCCGGGGCCGAGATCGTAAGCACCTTGACACTGAAGGTAATTAAAGCCGTTATTGTAAAGAGCGGTAGAGATTGCTAGGAGATCTTCAGGTTTGACCTTAATTAACTCTACCTTTAAATGATCTGGCTCTAAAACTTCGCGATCGAAACCGTTGTCAGCCAACCAACGAGAAATAGGGCCTGCTTCTACGATTTCTGAATTGTTAGCGTTTTCGTTATTATTTTCTTCAACCACGATCGATTTCCTCCTTTTCTTGCTCGGATGCAGCTAAAGCGGGGGGTACTGGCATTCCGATTGCTTCGGTCAATTCTTTTGGTGGAGCGTATCTGTTTTGATTTTGTAAATATTTACCAGTGAGGATCGGATCTACAGCTTTCATGTTATGAGCGGTACTGTAGAAGCGATGGGTTTGGGTTAATAAAGATGCGCGTTCTTGAATTGATTCGTTAGAGACTTTTTTGCGTAGTTTAATAACTGCATCAAAAATAGCTTCTGGACGAGGCGGGCAACCGGGAATGTACAAATCTACAGGAATGAGCTTGTCTACCCCTCTAACTGCGGTAGTGGAGTCGCTGCTAAACATTCCTCCGGTGATAGTGCAAGCACCCATAGCAATTACATATTTTGGTTCGGGCATTTCTTCGTAAAGACGAACTAAAGCCGGGGCCATTTTCATGGTAACCGTACCCGCAACAATAATTAAATCTGCTTGTCTCGGGCTGGATCTAGGTACTAAACCGTAGCGATCGAAGTCGAATCGAGATCCTAATAATGCTGCAAATTCGATGAAGCAGCAAGCCGTACCGTATAACAAGGGCCAAAGACTGGATAGTTTTGCCCAGTTATATAAGTCGTCTACGGTTGTGAGGATAACATTTTCTGATAGATCTTGAGTAACCCCCGTGCGATTGATGGGATTGAGAATTTTTTCTGTTTGCTGTTTCTGAATTGCAGAAAGTTCGCTTGTATTAGGTGTCATTTTTGAAAATTATCAAGGTGTTTTCAAGTTTTGGCTATTTTGTCTTTTTAAGACCATTCCAATGCTCCTTTACGCCAAGCGTAAACCAGAGCAACTATGAGAATGAAAATAAAAATTAAGGCTTCAACAAACGCTAATAGACCCAAACGGCTAAAAGCAACCGCCCAGGGATACAAAAAGACGGTTTCCACG
The DNA here is from genome assembly GCA_964458305.1 of uncultured bacterium. GTDB lineage: Bacteria > Cyanobacteriota > Cyanobacteriia > Cyanobacteriales > JASJDA01 > JASJDA01. Next base: position 14,247 of record CAYWIH010000115.1, read on the forward strand.
TCAAAGACGACGAAAACCAAAGCAAACATATAATAACGAATGTTAAATTGAATCCAGGCTCCGCCAACTGGTTCCATTCCAGATTCGTAAGTGGTACGTCTTTCTGGGCCGCCACCACTAGGTCTTAAAATTTTTGATGCTGTTAGAGCGAGAATTGGTACTAAGCCACAGAGTAATAGAAAGCCTAGTAAATATTCGTAGCCACTGAGGACAAACACTTTATCACCTACCCCTCAGTCGAAAAGACTAGAGTTTTAACTTCTTTACAATTATAATCTTATGGGTTGGTCGTATTTTCTGTCGAGCAAAGACTATCGATCGCGATCGATTTCTGTTGCTACTCGATGTATTATAGAATGCCTGTAAACTAATTCTTGAATGTTATTAGCGTAGCCTCCTCCTATAATGTTAGCAACTGGCACGCCTGCTGCGACACAAGTGCTTAAAACTAACATTTCTCGTCGATATATTCCCCGATCGCTGATGGCTAGTTTTCCGAGTCGATCTTTAATGTGTATGTCGACTCCAGCATCGTATAAAACTAGATCTGGTTTTACTTTTCTCAGGAGATCTGGTAATTCTCGGGCTAATATTTGTAAGTAGCCGTCGTCATCTAATCCGATTGGCAAAGCTATATCTCGATCGCTTTGTTGTTTTTTGCTGGGAAAGTTGGCTTCGCAATGCATTGAAAAGGTAAATACATTTCGATCTTCGGCAAAAATATAAGCAGTACCGTCGCCTTGATGTACGTCTAGGTCTAAGATTAAAATTTTTTTGGTTAGTTGTAATTTTTGCAGCAAACGAGCGGCGATCGCTAGGTCGTTAAAAATACAAAATCCCGATCCGTAATTGGGAAATGCATGATGAGTTCCTCCTGCTGTATTGCATGCTAAACCGTATTTTAAAGCTAATTTTGCTGTTAATATTGTCCCGCCAACTGCGGTTAGGGTACGCTTAACTAAGGCTGGACTCCAAGGTAATCCTATTTTTCTTTGCGCTTTAGGATCTAATGTTCCTCGGCAATATTTTTCTATATATTCTTTTGTATGTATTAATTCGATCGTTTCTTGGCTGGGTATTTCTGGTTGATGAATTTGTTTGGCTTCGATTATTTTTTCTTTTAAAAGCAAATCCCGCAGCATTTTAAATTTTGGCATCGGGAAGCGATGTTCTTCTGGTAGAGGGGTGACGTAGTCGGGATGATATACGATCGGTAGATTCATTTCGTAATACTAAGAGTAAGCAGTAAAATTATTATTCTAATTCCGTCGCTCGTCTATTTGAGAGTTCATTTCGCAATCGATCGCCCCTCGAAGATTATACTGTTTCTCAAATTCTTTTCAATGATTGCTAATTTAGAGGCTAAAAATGGCACTGAAATTGCCTTAGTAACAGTGCCGAATCCAGCTCCTTATAATACCAAATAATTTGCTACTGAGTTGTTTAATTATTGGGGTATTGGTAAGCACGATCGAAATAATGGAGTATTATTTTTAGTCGCCCCTCGAAGATCGCCGTATATAAATTGAAACTGGTTACGGGATAGTATCGATTTTACCTAATTTTTGGTGAAGGGAGTTGGTAAAAGATAAGTTAAAATTTTAAGTATTCAATATTTAGATAATCAATAAATTAACTGTTATCAATTATCTAAATGTTCTAATTAAAATAAAAATAGTCCAGCAGTAAAAGCTCTAATTAGGTTAGCAAGATTTTTTTGCCATTTTTGCTTGATTTTTTTGGCGGTAATTTTTTGTTTCATTTTTTGTTTTTTTGTCTTTAAATCTTTTTCCACTGGAAGACAATTTAATTCTGTAATGCTTGCGTAAATAGCTCTATCCATCATAATTACAATTGCTCCTAGCACTGTTTTTACTGATAGTATTTTTGTTG
>CAYWIH010000116.1:0-7225 GCA_964458305.1 uncultured bacterium
TTTTAAAAGCAGTATTAATTATCTATTTTTTTTGATTCTTTTGTTAGGTTTTTTGTTTGGAGAAAATGTTACAGCAAAAGAAAAAATAGCAACAGAAACAACTGGCATTAGAGCAGAAGAATTATATAATCGAGGCGAATACGATCGAGCGATCGAACTATTAAAGCAGCTTGCAACAGATGCATCAGAAAATAGAAATTTTTTCAAACAAATTTTAGTACGAAGAAATTTAATTTTAATCTATTTAAAACAAGGTAACCTACAAAAAGCTGAAACTGCGATCGCTGCAGCAAATTCAGATCTTGCCAAAATAAATAATATTAAAAATCGGCAAAAAGCCGAGACAAAAATTTTAGAAGTTAGCGGACAATTACAATTCGATCGAGGTAATTTTGAACTGGCTTTAAATCTTTGGCAAAAAGCTGATAAAAACTATCAAAAAAATGAAGTAAATTATTTCAAAAATCAAATTAACATCGTCAGAGCCTTACAAAATTTAGGACTTTACGCTCGAGCCTTAAAAATTGCCACTAAAATCGAGCAAAATTTAGCAAAAAAACCGAACGATTCTTTCAAACATCAAACCTTATTAACCCTAGGATCTCTTTTGCAAGGAACGGGAAAATTATTAGAATCGCAAACAATTTTACAACAAAGTTTAACAGTAGCAGAACAATTAAATTCCCCCGAAGCGATCGCCCAATCTTTACTTAGTTTGGGAAATACCGCCAGATTGCAAGGAGAACTAATTGAAGCCTTCGAACTGTACCAAAAAGCGATCGCAATATCCAAAGATACGCAAACAAAAATAGAATCTAAATTAAACCAACTCAATCTATTAATTACCACCAGACAAATAGCAACAGCAAAAAAAATAATCCCTCAAATCGAAACACAATTAAATCTAATCCCCGCCAGTCACGATACAATTTTTGCCCGGATTAATTTAGCTCAAAATTACCTCGAAATAGAAGAACTCGAACGCAGTAAAATCAATTTAAAAATAGCGATCGCCCGCGCCGAAGAATTAGAAAATAAAAGAGGATTATCCTATGCTTGGGGAACTTTAGGAAAAGTATATGAAAGCGAAAAAAATTTAGCAGCAGCAAAAAAATCCAGCGAAAAAGCCCTTTATATTGCCGCAGCAATTAACGCCCCAGAAATAGCATATCAATGGCAATGGCAATTAGGCAGAATTTACAAACAAAAACAAGATCGCGATCGAGCAATTAAAGCATATTCACAAGCTATAGAAAATCTAAAATTTTTACGCAGAGACTTAATCGTAAATAGCTCCCAAATTAGATTTAATTTTCGCGAAAGTGTCGAACCAGTCTATCGAGAATTAGCCGATTTATTACTGCGATCGGGAGCAACTCAAGCCGATTTACAACTAGCCAGAAAAACCATCGAAGCACTACAATTAGCAGAACTAGATAACTTCTTTCGCAATGCTTGTTTGGATGCTAGATCGGTAAATATCGATCGCTTCGATCGCAACGCAGCTATTTTTTATACAATTATTCTTGAAGATCGTCTCGAAATCATTCTCGCTTTACCCGATCGACCTCTAACTCGCTATCCTACCAAAGTAACCAGATCCCAAATCGAAAATACCAGCGAAGAGCTGAGAATGGCTTTAAGCGACCCTAACGACGACAATTATCGTAAAATAGCTAAAGTGGTACACGATTGGACGATCGCCCCCTTAAAATCCCAATTAGCCGCCAATGAGGTGCAAAATTTGGTCTTCGTCATGGATGGAGCTTTGCGAAATATTCCCGTAGCTGCTTTATTTGACGGTGAAAATTATTTAATCGAACAATACGCGATCGCCTACGCTCCTACTTTACAATTAATCGACGATCGCACTTCTAAACAAATAAGAGAGCGAGTATTATTAGCCGGTTTGAGCGAAGCTCGTCAAGATTTTCCCGCACTTCCTGGGGTAAAACAAGAATTAAACACGATCGAAACTAAAATTGCGGCTCGAGTTCTCCTCAATAATGATTTTACCGAAACTAACTTCGCTACTGCTCTAGAAAGATCCCCTTTTTCGATCGTTCATATTGCTTCCCACGGCGAATTTAGCTCCCAACTCGAGGATACTTATATTTTGACATGGAACGAGCGCATCAATATCGATGAATTGAATTTACTGTTGCGATCGGACTCCAAACAAACCAACCCGATCGAATTATTGATTTTGAGTGCTTGTCAAACTGCTGTCGGAGACAAACAAGCTGCGATCGGATTGGCTGGAATGGCTGTCAGAGCTGGTGCTAGAAGCACGATCGCCTCTTTGTGGGCCGTTAGCGACGAGTCTACGACAATTTTAATGACCGATTTCTATGCAGAATGGACTGGTAACGATCTTACCAAAGCTGAAGCTCTCCGACGCGCCCAATTAGGTATTTTACAACAGGAGAAATTTTCTCATCCCTATTTTTGGTCGGCTTTTATTTTATTAGGTAATTGGTTATAGTTTCCGACTTATATCTATTACCGTTTTCGCTCTAGTTAAAGGAGTGTTGAGATCGAATAATTCTCTCAATACTGATTCTGGATTATCTTGAGGATTTAAAGTAAGTAACAATCCATTTGATTGGCATTTTCCCCTCACATCGGATACGCAAATTGCCCTACTATTATTTACAGTTCCCCAAGAAATATATTGCAAGTTATTGTCTGAAGAGTGTTTTTGAAAGCGATCGCTAATAATTTTACAGCGATTTTTTGGCGAATATCGCGGGAATAAATCTTCACGCCAAACTATTAAGTCGATCGATCCTGTGGGCGTATCTATTACCGTTACTGGAGTTCCTTCCCTATCTATACATCTGTATTTTGTGAGCTTGCTATTGTCTGCTTTGTATTTTGTTTCTAGCAGTTTTGTAAAGTCTATGACTAATTTTTTGCCCCCTATTACTGCCTCGTTAGGGACGTTAAATAAACCCAATAAAAACTGCTGGGAATTATGATAAGACTGTAAAGGAAGAAGATATCCTGAATTATCTTTGAGACAAGTTCCTTGACTGTTAGAAACGCAGACGAAAGATCGATTGTTCGATCGGTCTAAAGATATATAATTTAATTGTCCTCGATCGGCGTATCTTTGCATTCTTGCCGATGCTGTCATGCAGAGACTTTGTAAGCTATTGATGCTGTAATTATTGCTGGCATATTTTTGCCAATCAATTAATTTTACTTCTCCTCGATCGCCTTCTACTACCGTTGTGAGTTTGCCTTGTTTTAAGCTACAAAAAAAATCGCTGCTTTGATTTCTAGCTTCGCTTGGTTTTATCAGTCCGAAAGTTGTTAAAGTTAGGGCTGAGGTTAAAAATATTGATAATAGTTTTTTTGCTCTTTTTTGATTCATATTTATTAATTATTTTATTTAATATAATTGAGTGCAGTTTAGCCCTCGATCGCATCCAAAAACTGGTTTATTATTTCCCGATTCTAGTTCTATTTCTTGACTGGCTGTTTCGATAATTTGTTCCGCTGCTTCGAGATATTTTTCAGGGCTATTTTGTTTAATTTTCCCTGCTATTCGTTTAGCTTCTTGCCAGTTCTTTTGAGCGATAGCCGCTCTCGCTTGCTCTAATAATTCTTTTGCTATTTCTTCTGTAGATATTATAATAATGTTATTTGCTTGTCCTTGCCATTTTTGGGATTTACTTATTTTTAATATTTCTCCAGCTCTATTTTTTGCTTGCCGCCATTTTTTAGCTTCGATCGATTTTTTTGCTTGTTCGAGTAAATTTTTACTAATATCAGTTTCGATCGACCATTGCGTAATCAAATCCGATGTTTGCAATTTCAATGTGGCATTTTTAGGTATTTTATCTAATAACTTACTCGCTTTTTCGAGATCCCCTTCTTGCTGGTATATTTCCGTGGCAAGAGCGACTATCTCTGCAGAAAATCGATCGATTTTTTTTTGAATTTCCCGCTCGTTATAAAAGCCATTTTTTTCTATTTCTAAAGTTATTTCTAATGCCCTAATATAATTTTTATTTGCCGCTAATTCTTCAGCGATATCTAACTTACAACTTGCTAAAATCTCTTCTTTTTCTTTCAACCCTCCTTTTTCTTTTTGAATTTTTTCGACGTAATTTCTTGCCAAACATTGCCGATAGGGTTCTTTTTCCACCCCCGTCAAACTAACCCGCTCCAAACTGCGATCGAGCCATTTCTTTTTTTGCAAACTATCGTAATTAATTATATATTTAATTGGCAAAGCAAAAAGCAATAACAAAATTAAAAAAATGGGAATTAAATATTTACGATTTTCTTGCTTCCACAAAAATAACTGAGATGACTTATTTAAATTTAAACATTTTTTCTGCAGCCGATCCCTGGGATTATTAATAGTAACCGTACTGTTTTGAATTTCCAATTCATTGCAACTAGTTACTGGTTCGATCGCCGGAAAATTAGCGAGGAATTCAGCCCTATATTCGAAATTTAAAAATTCCTCAAACTCCCATTCTAAAGCTTGTAAAACCTCTTTAGCCGACTGATAGCGTTCTTGAAAATGATAGCGAGTCATCTTCGAGACAATTTCTATTAACTTAGGATTGGCATTAACGCGATCTTGCCAAATTATTTCCCCATCTTCATCCTCAACAAACTCATTAGGATTCATCCCCGTTAAAGCTTGAATTGCGATTATCCCTAAAGCATAAATATCGCTATTAAAACGAGGTTTGCCGCGAATTTGTTCGGGAGACATATAACCTTTAGTACCGATACCGATAGTCAAATTAGACTTAATATTAGTTTGAGAAATTATTACCTCTTTAACCGCACCAAAATCTACTAAGACTAATTTTTTATCCCCTTGACGACGAATCAAATTAGATGGTTTAATATCGCGGTGAATGACCGATTGAGAATGAATAAAATTTAAAATATGTAAAACTTCTGCGATCGAACGCACTACTTGCGCTTCGCTCCAAATATTTCCTGGGGTTAATTCTAAGCTGAGAGGATTGCCAGGAATGTATTGTTGAACTAGATAAAATTCCTTATCTTCTTCAAAATAAGCATAAAGAGTAGGTATTTTATCCCAATGTCCCAACTTATGTAAAGTTTCCGCTTCTTTTTTAAACAAACGTCTTGCTAGATCTAAGTAATCTCCATTCTCGATATGGGGATATAACTGTTTAACAACACATTTAGGTTGTCCGGGTAAAAGAGTATCTCGTGCTAGATAAATCTTGCCAAAAGCCCCTTTACCAAGAGATCCGATCGATCGATAGCGAGAAGCTAATACTCTCTCGTTGAACATAGGTTTTTAGTTACTACTCTGGCCATTTTTCTAATTTATGGTGGATTGGCTTTGTCGGAGTGGCGATCGGTTAGTTTTTTTAAATTTTACTATCAGATCGGTAAAAATAACTACTCCCTAGCTCGAGCTGCTTCCTTAAAGTAATACGATCGCCAAAATAATGACGATCGAGATCTACCAAATTAAGTTAGTGTAGTAGCCCCAGCATTATCGATCGAATTAAGATCGGTGGTATTGGAATCTGCTCCGGCTGCCAGTAAAATTTTAACTAATTCGAGATCTTGGCGAGCGACTGCGATTGTCAGAGGTTTTTGGCAGCTATTATTAGCTAAATTGGGTTTAGCACCTTTTGAGAGAAGTAGTTGGGCGATCGCGTTTTCGCCTTGCAAGCAAGCTACTATTAAGGGAGTATTTCCGAGATTATTGGCGATATCGACGGCTATTTCTTTATTTTTTAGTAATTCGGCGACTATTTCCCTTAATCCTTCTTTTACAGCCAGATGTAAAGCAGTATTTCCCGCTTCATCTTTGCCATTAATATCTGCTTGATTTGCGATCGAACAGCGAACTAATTCTAAATGTCCTTCAACAGTTGCGATCGCTAAGGCAGTTTCGCCGCTAAAAGTTTTATTATTGACATTTGCTCCGCTATCTATTATTGTCTCAAATACGTCGAGCTGACCTTGTTCTGCGGCTAAAGTTAAAGCCGTTTCCCCTTTTGCATTCCTAAGATTGGGATCTGCCCCTGCTGCAATTAATTTTTTACAAATCTCCGTATTAGCCAAAGTAACCGCAGTCATTAAAGCCGTTTCGCCGCGATCGTTCATCCAATTAACATTCAAGCGATCTAACAAATAATCTATTGTGGCGATCTGATTTTCCGATACTGCTAAATTTATCGCTCCCAAACCGATATAAGGATTTGCTCCAGCTCGTAGTAAAGTAGCAACAACTTCTGTATGACCGGAAACAGCAGCTAAATTAATTGCCGTATCCCCATCAAAATCTTCTAAATTGAGATCGGCATTTGCCGCTAAAAGTAATTTTACTATTGCCAAATAACCTTTATAAGCTGCGATCGTTAGAGCCGAAGTACCACCATCGTTAGTAGCATTTACCTTAGCCCCTGCTGCAATTAAATTTTTAACAATTTCAGCGCAATTTCCTGCGACTGCTACCATTAAAGCCGTTAAGCGATCGGGTTGGTTGTGTAAATTTACCGACGCTCCAGCTTCGATCGCCAATTTTACCATCTCTCGATCGCCCCTTCCGGCAGCGTAGATTAAAGCAGTATTACCCTGACGATCCCTACTATCGACATCAGCTCCTCGATCGAGCATTATTTTAGCGCGATCGAACTTTCCGTTGCGGGCTGCTTCGAGCCAAAGCAGATCTTGCTCTCTTATCATTGTTTATTAAACCTCTCTATCTTAGGGAAAACTGCGATCGGAAATATGTTAATTTTTATAAAGAAAACGAGCTGATTTATGAGAGCAATATGAACTTGGAGATAGTTGAAGCAGTAAAAACTTGGTCGCAATTCCTTCATCCTATTTTAATGTGGGTTTTATTAGGTACTTCTGTTTACGCTCTATATCTAGGGTTACAAATTAGAAGAACTCGCAACGCGGATAAAGATCTCAGAAAAAAATTGATCGAGAAAAATTTTAATAACAGACATTATAAAATAGGCTCTATTATACTAGCTTTGATGGTCTTGGGCACGATCGGGGCGATGGGCGTAACTTACGTTAACAATGATAAATTATTTGTAGCTCCTCATTTAATCGCCGGGTTGGGAATGACAGGGGCGATCGCGACTGCTGCTGCTTTAGTACCTTTCATGCAAAAAGGAAACGAATTTGCTAGATTAAGCCATATATTTCTGACTGTCGGGATGTTGATTTTGTTCGGTTGGCAAGCATTTAC
>CAYWIH010000116.1:7325-16046 GCA_964458305.1 uncultured bacterium
AGATTAGATCGATCGCCGCAAAAATTAAAAGCCGCGAGCAGTATGCAGCAAACTCGCGGTTATTATTATTCATGGTTGAAGAATATTTAACTAGTCGTTCCAGTAGCAATTAAATTCCTTTTAGCAATTTTTTGACAATTTCGCGAATTTCTGCCTGGAATTGGTAAATTATGGCTGGAATGAAAATCTTTTTGGACTTTAGAACTTAATAAAGGGGAAATTTGTCTGACAATTTGAGTAAGCAAGCGATCGCCCGTATTTTGAATGACAGAACAGGGTAACTTGTAGATAAATTTAGGAAACTTAACAGCTACTCCTAAATTTAATTCCCACTCAACTCTGGTAATGCGATCGGGTAGTTGGGAGATTAATTTTTTATTGTTAATTCTTGATACTATCGAGTTAGTATTAATTTCGCAAAGTTGTAAAGCTGCTTGATAGTCTACTTTGTAACCTAAAGATCGATCTTCAGGAGTATTAATCGTTTCCATGACATATCTTCCTTTCTGTGGCGATCGCATGACAACATCTATTTTGGCTTCTACCTCGTAACCAAAAGAACCAAAACGCCCTACAGTTAAACTGTAACCACTATCTCCTAAAGGCTTTGCTACCATCGGTTTGGCACAGTTTTGAAACCAATTTTGATGGCAATCGAGATATTTCTCAACTCGATCGCTATCGCAATACATTTCCATGTATCCTTGAAAATTAGTTTGAAAATTAAAAGGCTTATTATCAACTATTGCTTTTTTTTCTGATATAATATTCTTTTCATTAACAAGATCGCTTAAATGGGAAATCTCGTGGCGATCTTCAGAAGCAATCTTTTCTTCGTGTAACGGAGGATTAATTTTATTGTTTATTAATTGAAATTGCATTGGGTAACAAGGAAAATTGTCTAGAGTTTGAATTTGGCTCGATCTCGTTTATTTGATGATAATCCCTAAAAGGAAATAAAAGTTAATAATTGGCTCTCTTATCTAAAAATTTTCAAAAATGAAAGCATTCGTAGCAGGAGCAACAGGACAAACCGGACGGAGAATAGTAACGGAATTAACAAAACGTAATATTCCCGTAAGGGCTTTAGTGAGAAACTTAGAAGTAGGGCAAAATATATTGCCAGCAGAAGCAGAATTAGTCGTCGGCGACGTGCTGAACCCAGAAAGCTTGCAAAAAGCATTGGGTGACAGTACAGTTTTGATTTGTGCCACGGGAGCTAAACCGAGTTTAGATATTACAGGCCCTTATCAAATAGATTATCAAGGTACAAAAAACTTAGTCAATACAGCAAAAGAAAGAAATATTCAGCATTTTGTCTTAGTGTCTTCCCTCTGCGTCTCTGAATTTTTCCACCCGCTAAATTTATTTTGGCTAGTATTATATTGGAAAAAACAAGCAGAAGAATACTTACAAAAAAGTGGATTGACTTACACGATCGTCCGACCCGGAGGACTTAAGAACGAAGATAACAGTCAGGCTATAGTCATGTCATCGGCAGATACACTGTTTGATGGTAGCATTCCCCGCACCAAAGTAGCCCAGGTATGTGTAGAATCACTAGAGCGTACAGAAGCAGCTAATAAAATTGTTGAAATAGTTACCTTACCAGACGCTCGGGATCTCTCCTGGCCCGAATTATTTGCTAAAGTTAGTTAAAAATCGCGATCGAGCTATAGATTTATGAATCTTTCCGAAGCAGTAAAACTACTCAAGCAATATAGCTGTACTCAAGTAAAAATCCCGGAATCGGAAGCTGAAAAAAAAGAATTACAAACAGCAGTAATTGATGTTGTTAATGCTTCAGAATGGGAAAATTTAGGGATTTGTGCCGATAATTCCGAGAGTGGTTGTAAGATATTAACTAGTTATTTAAAAGCTTTAGGATATCCGGTTGAATTCGATCGAGCTTTAATTAAAGCTAGTAATAACCCAGTTTATATTAAATATAATACTCAAAAATTGTCCCACCATCTCGATAGTTACGATGGAGATTATCGAGGGGTTTTAATTTCTTGTCAGACTGAAAACGATGCGATCGCCGGAACTTACGGCTATTTTCCAGCAGATTTATTTAATTAAATATTTCTTAAAAAAGTTCGATCGCAATGTCAAATGACAACAAACAACCCTTAGAAGATGATGCTATTTTAGGAGGGATTGAAGGATTAGAATTGAAGGAAGATCGAATTAAAATAGCCACACTCAAACAAGCTTTAAATTAAGGCGATCGAGGCTTGGATTTAGTAATTTCTGCTTTAAAATCTGAAAGTTTTACCGTTCAAAAAGCTGCTTATTGTTTGCTGCGAAAAAGAACAGAAAAAAAAGCTATTCAAGCAATCAAAGAATTAAATAAATATTCTTTTTTCGAGTGTATTTCAACAATAAAAGCTAATTGTTTGACCTCTAATTCTTATCAATTTTATCGGGCATATCCAATTTCGATTATAAATAATATCTAGAGTTAAAAAGTTGTCAATCCAAGTCTGATTTCCAATTAGATGGAGAAAATATTGTCAGTGGTAGTAACGATGGAACTATTAAAATCTGGTGACTTGCAGAAATATAAACTTTTTCTCCTCCTCACATATTTACCACTTTAAAACAGCAGCATCAGCACCTTGTTCGCGCCTAATTTTACCGTCTTTTTCAAACCATTCAATCACTTGCTTGTGGGTAAGATCTTCGATCGCAACTCCTCGATCTTCAGCAATAACTTTTAACAATCTTAAAGAAGAAATAGTTAAACGAGCTAAAAATTTTTCTTGCGATCCCAGTAATGCTGCATCTACATCTGCTGATTCTTCCGCGCTTAAAAATTGCTGTTGTCGATCCATGATATTTATAGTTTATTTTTTCTTGACAATTTAGTAGAAATAGTATCTATTTTTCCTTAATTAAATAGCCGCAACGATGTTCGTTATTGTGAATCCAGTGAGTTCGCTCTACGGTACAATCGGGTAAAACCGCCGCAAACATTTCTAATTCGTGAGAACATACGCTAGGATAAGATTCGGCTACTTCAGAAATAGCACAATTATGCTCGGCTAGAAAGAATTTTTCTGCTTCTATTATTAATAATTCTGCCATGAAACCTTCTTCTTGCCGCAACTGCATTAATTTTGTCAAGCGATCGCACAAAGATCCCGAACCCATCCGCTCGCGGTATCCTGCGGCTTTTTTTTGCCATTGTTTCTGTAAAACTTCTCTTACCTTATCTTCTCCGACTGTCTCGGCGATCGTATCTAAAACCGAAACGGCAAATTCTCCGTAATGTTGGGGTGCTTTTGGGGCTAAAATAGCAGTTATGTTAGAACGTCCCTGACGAGTGAGTTTATAGACGTGCTGAGGTCTTCCCATTTTTTGCGGTATTGCTTTATGCTCGATTAATTCTTCTGTTTCTAAATCGAGGAGATGTCTTCTGGTTGCTTGAGGGCTAATATCTAAATTGGCAGCTAACTCGATCGCCGTTGCTTGACTATGTTTGTATAAATATAGCAATATCTCTTTTTTAGTAGAGGGTTGCAGGGTAATACTCATTTTTTATAGCCCACTGGGAAAACCTTTTATCGGGATGTTTAAGAAATACAGTTCGACTTTGACAACTAACTTATTTTTAATGTAGCCTAAAAATAGATAAAACAACAAATCTGTTGTTTTTCTTCAGGTCGAATGGAACAGGCTTGAAAATCATAACCTGCTATCCTTGTGGCTTTGCGATCGAAAAACTTAAGAGAACACTAAAACAAATGAGTTCGACAACAGTTAAAAATCTAGTTAATCAACCTTATAAATACGGTTTTGTCACCGAGATCGAAACCGATACAATTCCTCGCGGACTGAACGAGGATGTTATTCGTCTGATTTCTGCCAAGAAAAACGAACCAGAATTTATGCTAGAGTTTCGTCTCAAAGCTTACAAGCAATGGCAGAAGATGACCGAGCCAGATTGGCCTCATGTAGAATATCCTCCGATCGATTATCAGAATATCATCTATTACTCCGCACCGAAACAAAGTAAAGAAAAACTCAACAGTCTCGACGAAGTAGATCCTGCTATCTTAGAAACTTTTGAAAAATTAGGTATTCCCCTATCGGAACAAAAGCGTTTAGCCAACGTTAACGTCGCCGTAGACGCGATTTTTGATAGCGTTTCGGTTGGAACTACCTTTAAAGAGAAATTAGGCGAAGCAGGGGTAATATTCTGTTCGATCTCCGAAGCACTACAGGAGCATCCAGAATTAGTTAAAAAATATATTGGTAGTGTAGTCCCAGTAGGGGATAATTATTTTGCTGCTTTAAATTCTGCCGTATTCAGCGACGGATCTTTTGTATTTATTCCCAAAGGGGTAGAATGTCCGATGGAACTATCTACCTATTTCAGAATTAATAATGGGGATACCGGACAATTCGAGCGTACTTTAATTATTGCTGAAGAAGGAGCTAAGGTAAGCTATTTAGAAGGTTGTACCGCACCAATGTACGACAGCAACCAACTCCACGCCGCAGTAGTAGAATTAGTAGCGTTAGATAATGCCGATATTAAATACTCTACGGTGCAAAACTGGTACGCTGGCGACGAAAACGGTAAAGGTGGGATTTATAATTTTGTAACCAAACGTGGTTTGTGTCAGGGAGTAAATTCTAAAATTTCTTGGACGCAAGTAGAGACAGGATCTGCTATCACTTGGAAATATCCCAGTTGCGTTTTAATTGGGGATAATTCTGTCGGCGAATTTTACTCGATCGCCCTGACAAATAACAAGCAACAAGCCGATACTGGGACTAAAATGATTCATATCGGCAAAAATACCCGCAGTACGATTATTTCTAAGGGAATTTCGGCAGGAAAGTCGAAAAATAGCTATCGCGGTTTGGTGAAAATGGGGCCGAAAGCAGAAGGATCTCGAAACTATTCTCAATGCGATTCAATGTTAATTGGGGATACTGCTGAAGCTAATACTTTTCCTTACATTCAAGTAGATAACGATCGCGCCAAATTAGAACACGAAGCTTCTACTTCTAAAATAGGTGAAGATCAATTATTTTACTTCGCTCAACGGGGTATTTCTGAAGAAGATGCTGTCAGTATGTTAGTCAGTGGTTTCTGTAAGGATGTTTTGAACGAGTTACCGATGGAATTTGCTGCTGAAGCTGATAAGTTATTAAGTCTGAAATTAGAAGGTAGCGTTGGATAATTAAGCTTTAGAGATGTTCTTTTGAATGTCTCTAAAGTAAGGAGTAACGAGTAAAAAGTAACGAGTAAATAATGAGCGAAGTAATATTATCTGTTAAGGATTTAAGGGCAAGTATTGACGGTAAAGAAATTCTCAAGGGCTTAAATTTGGAGATAAAAGCCGGAGAAGTTCACGCGATCATGGGTAGAAATGGTTCGGGAAAAAGTACTTTTTCTAAAGTATTAGCCGGACATCCCGCTTATGAAGTTACGGGGGGGGAGATTATTTATAAAGGGGAAAGTATCCTCGAGAAAGAACCGAACGAACGAGCTAATGAAGGCATATTTTTAGCTTTTCAATATCCTTTAGAAATTCCCGGTGTTAGTAATTTAGATTTTTTAAGAGTTGCTTACAACGCGAAAAGAAAACATCAAGGTTTAGAAGAAATCGATACTTTTGACTTTGAAGACTTAGTAGAAGAAAAACTGGAAATTGTGAAAATGAATCCCAGTTTTTTAGAGCGAAGTTTGAATCAGGGTTTTTCTGGTGGCGAGAAAAAACGCAACGAAATCTTGCAAATGGCACTTTTAGAACCCAATCTCTCTATTTTAGACGAAACAGATTCCGGTTTGGATATCGACGCGCTGAAAATTGTCGCTGAAGGAGTGAATCAATTAGCAACTCCTGAAAATAGTTCGATCGTCATTACTCACTATCAACGTCTGCTAAATTATATCCAACCCCACTTCGTTCATGTAATGTACGACGGTCGCATCGTCAAAACTGGTACAAAAGAACTAGCATTAAAATTAGAAGAACGCGGCTATGACTTTATCGATGAATTAGTGGAGGTGGGTGCGTAATGTCCCCAGTTGCGAGGGTAAAAACTGAAAAAAATGCCTACCTCAGTAAGTTATTAGAGCAATTAACTCCAGATTCCCAATCTGACTGGGCCGAATTGCGTCAAAAAGCCGTATCTGTAGTAGAAAATTCGAGAATCCCCAATAAAAATGACGAGGATTGGCGTTTTACCGATTTATCCGAACTTTTAGAACAGGATTTTAAATTAGGCACTCCGCAAGAAGTACCTACTCAGATCCTCGAAGAATACGCTTTAGTAGAAACTAGCCAAAGTCGAATCGTTTTCGTTAACGGTTATTATAACCCCGAACTTTCGAACGTTTCTGCCGTACCGGAAACAGTATATGCAGGTAATTTAGCAGGGTTAGAAAAAGCACGAAAAGAGACGATTGTCAAGAAGTTAGAAACTAGCGAAGAAGTATTTACAGCCTTGAATGCTGCTGGTTTGAGAGATGGGGCCGTAATTTGGTTAAAAGCCAACGCGATCGCCGAAATACCAATCCAAATAATACACCTAAGCGCGCCCAACGAATCGATCGCCTTTTCTCAACCGAGAACCATAGTAATAGCAGAAAGAGGTTCTAGCGTCCAAATAATCGAAAAATACGGCGTAGTTGGGGACGAATATAGCAAGATACCTTACCTTACCAATACAGTTACTCAAATTTCGCTAGAAGAAAACGCTAGAGTTAACCATACTAGAGTTCAAAAAGAGGCTTTAAGTTGTTTTCATATTGGCAAAACAAGCGTAACTCAAGCCAGAGACAGTCACTATACCTGTAACGAAATCAGTGTCGGTAGCAAACTATATCGTCATAACTTAGAAGTAATTCAAACAGGGGAACAAACCGAAACAAATTTAAACGGACTAATAACCATTAGCGGGCAACAATTAGCCGATACCCATAGTTTAGTATCCCTCAACCTACCCCACGGTACGGTAGATCAATTACATAAATGTATCGTCGGCGATCGCGCTAGGGCTGTATTTAACGGCAAAATATTAGTTCCCCAACAAGCACAACTTACCAACGCAGCGCAACTAAACCGTAACCTGCTTTTATCTCCTAAAGCCAGAGTAAACACCAAACCAGAACTACAAATAACCGCAGACAATGTAAAATGCGCCCATGGAGCTACGGTATCACAGCTAGAAGACAACGAAATATTTTACCTACGCAGTCGCGGTTTAAAAGAAACAGATGCTAAATTTTTGCTGATCGACGCTTTTGCAGCAGAAATAATCGATCGCATCAAAATCGAATCATTACGCAAGCGACTAATACAGTGCGTTGCTTGTAAAACAATCAATTAAACACCAATCTAGACGCTAATGACCGCAATACAAGAAAAAACAATTGCTGCTAAAATACGCGCGGACTTTCCTATTTTAAACCAGGAAGTACACGGCAAACCGCTAATTTATTTCGACAGTGCCGCAACTTCCCAAAAACCCCTAGCAGTAATCGAAACATTAAATAACTACTATAAATCTTATAATGCCAACGTTCACAGAGGCGATCATTGCCTCAGTGGAAAAGCTACCGACGCATACGAAGCAGCCAGAGATAAAGTAGCTCAATTTGTAAATGCAGCATCGCGCAAAGAAATCGTATTTACTCGTAATGCTAGCGAAGCAATTAATTTAGTTGCTTACAGTTGGGGAATGGCAAATTTAAAGCCAGGTGATGAAATAATTACTTCGGTAATGGAACATCACAGCAATATAGTTCCCTGGCAAATGATCGCCCAAAAAACAGGCGCGAAAATCAAACACGTCGGCCTAACTGAAAGCGAAGAATTAGATTTAGAACATTATAAATCTCTGTTTTCAGAAAAGACAAAATTAGTCGCGATCGTCCACGTTTCTAATACGTTAGGTTGTATAAATCCGGTCGCAGAAATTACTAAAATTGCCCGCGAAAATGGCGCGAAAGTATTAATAGATGCTTGTCAAAGCGTCCCCCATATGAAAATAGACGTGCAAGAAATAGACTGCGATTGGCTAGTAGCAAGCGGTCATAAAATGTGCGCCCCAACTGGGATCGGTTTCTTATACGGAAAAGAAGAATTACTAACAGAAATGCCTCCGTTTTTTGGCGGTGGTGAAATGATCGACGAGGTATATTTAGACCATTTTACTTGTGGCGAATTACCCCATAAATTTGAAGCAGGAACTCCGGCAATTGGAGAAGCGATCGCGATCGGTGCGGCGGTAGATTATTTAACTAATATAGGTATGGATAATATCCATGCTTACGAAGCAGAATTAACCGCTTATTTATTCGATCGACTAGCAGAAATTCCCGAATTGAGAATTTACGGGCCGAAACCAAATAAAGACGGTGAAGGAAGGGCAGCACTAGCAGCATTTAACGTCGAAGGATTGCACGCTAGCGACCTCTCTACCATGTTAGATCACGAAGGTGTGGCAATTCGCTCGGGTCACCATTGTACTCAGCCCTTACACCGCATTTTCGGGGCTTCTGGAAGTGCCAGAGCAAGTTTATCTTTTTACAATACTCGCGCAGAAATTGACGTTTTTGTTACTGCTTTAAAAGAGACGATCGATTTCTTTAAAAACGCGATGGAATAATTTAAGTTATCCTCCTGGAAATGTTTTAGGGCGAGTTTTTCTCGCTCTATTTTTTTTGAGTTAATTAAAAAAGGCTATTATCTTTAA
>CAYWIH010000117.1:0-15991 GCA_964458305.1 uncultured bacterium
GCAATTCATCCCTAACTTGTAAGAAGATAGGGAATTCTTGCGACGTTATGTTAAATAAGATGCGTTATTTCCGCCCCCAGAACCAAGCTCGAGTAAAGTTATCGGTTGAAACTCGCAAGCTGAGATAATTGTTTGACCGTAGAATTGTGCTTCTTCAGCATAGTCTTCTCGAGGAGAAAGAACCGGCCACCAATCGGCTAATTGAGTATAAAGCTCGGGCAAGTTTTCCATACCCAATAATTAACTTCCTAACTCTCGAGAACGTTGATAAGCCGCTTTGACAGCTTCAATTAATGCCGAACGAAAGCCAGCTCTTTCTAAAGCTACAATTCCAGCGATCGTCGTACCTCCGGGACTGGTAACGCGGTCTTTTAACTCTGCTGGATGCAAGCCAGATGATTCGATCAGTTTCGCAGTACCTAAAACAGTTTGCAGGGCTAATTTAGTCGCCACAGCTCTAGGCAACCCTGCAGCTACTCCCCCATCGGCTAGAGCTTCGATCGCCAAAGCTACGTAAGCAGGCCCCGATCCGGCCAATCCAGTAACGGCATCCATCAAAGACTCCGGGACTTCAACGACCTCGCCGATCGCTTCAAATATTGACAAAGCAGTAGAAATATGCATTTGCTCGACATTTTTACCCGGAGCGATCGCGCTGACGGCTGCACCCACGGTAGCGGGGGTATTGGGCATAGCCCTAATTACGGGATAATTAGCAAAAGCAGCTTCTAGTTTTGTCAGAGGTACGCCCGCCAAAATCGAAATTATTAAAGGTTGGTGGGAAATTTCAGATAAATCTCCCAAACTAGCTACTACAGTATTTAATACCTGGGGTTTGATTGCTAATAATAAAACTTCTGCAGCAGAGATAGCGTCTTGATTGTTAGCACTTACTTGAATTTGATATTTTTCTTTTAAATAATCGCGCCTTCTTGCTTCAGGATCGCTAACTAAGA
The DNA here is from genome assembly GCA_964458305.1 of uncultured bacterium. Classification (GTDB taxonomy): domain Bacteria; phylum Cyanobacteriota; class Cyanobacteriia; order Cyanobacteriales; family JASJDA01; genus JASJDA01. The sequence goes on from CAYWIH010000117.1 coordinate 957, forward strand.
TTTCTGAAGCAGAATATAATTTGCGATCGAGCAGACGGGAGAGGATCGCTTCTCCCATGACTCCGCCTCCGATCGCACTTAATTTAATCGACACTTTATCAATTTCCTTATTTGTTGCTTAAGTTAATACTCTCCATTGCCAACAAAATTTTACTTCTGTAGTTGCCAACACTCAATTAATACCGTTTCTGTTTAATATTTTTAGCCTCGATGAGTTCTGAAACTGCAGCCTTTTTTGCATTTCTGGTACGAGTATATAGAATTTAGTACTGCAAACAAATTGAAATCAGATTCCGATCGATCTCGATCTCTTAATTAATACTCAGATTTATAGATCGAGATTACCATGAGGGTTCAAAGGTCAAATAATAGATCGATATTTTTTGATTTTACTTACCTTTGACCCACATTTTGCAATCACTTCGAAAAACGAACTTATTTAGCGTACTTACTGAGCTATACGAGTTGCTTCTGGGGCCCAACCGTGGCGAGCTGCTACAGGAGCTTGAGGAATCTGTTCTGGGGGTGCAGTTACTTCTCGAACCAAACCAGAAAAAGTACTGACTTTAACGCAGCTTGGAGCGAATAAGAAAATACTTTCGCCAATTCTTTCTTGATGTCCGTCTAGAGCGTAAGTGCCACCAGCAACAAAATCAACAGCTCGCTGAGCCTCTTCTGCTTCCATGCTATTGAGATTTAAAACCACAGAACGACGTTCGCGTAATGTTTGAATGACTTGAGGCATTTCTTCAAAAGAATGGGGTTCGATGATGACCACTTCTGAAGTAGTGCTAGTAATTCCTGGCATTCCGACAACGTTGCTTTTAGTAGTTCTGTTCATGATTGTTTCTGCTCCTGCTGGATTAATTGATTCTCGATTGCTACGGCGACGGTTGCGACGTTCGGATCGTGCTGTTTCTAAATTTTCTTCTGGCTGAGGACGATCGCTGCGATCGTCTTCTTCTGTTAGTAATTCTTCTCGGTCGTAATAGTCATCTTCGTGTATTCCGACAAAATCTTTTAGCTTAGTGAAAATTGCACTCATTGTGATTAACTCCCTTGACGACGATCGCGCTAAAATATGAAATAAATGTTAAAGATCCTAAAAATAGGATTTGCGCCTTAGTTTTTGCTCGAGTGTAATCCAGTACGCTGTCGAGTTTGGAATTATTTTAATAGGTCGCGTTGAAAATAATTACACGAACTCGTGCGATCTCTACATGAAAGCAATTTTTGGTAACATAATTTTACTTTTTTTGAGCCGCACTGATTTAATGTTTCAATAGTTTACTTTACTTCTTAATAAAGAGCGATCGCACTTACTGGATATATTGTCAGTTGTTTACTCACAAAGCAATAAAATAAAGATAAAATCTTCTCAGTTAAAAATTCTTCAACTTCTCTCTCCAAAAATAATTCGACCCAAACGAATCATTGTCGCTCCTGCTGCGATCGCCAAAGAATAATCCGCCGACATCCCCATAGATAGCTGATTCATAGCGATATTCGAAAAATTCAAACCGTCAATTTTCTTTGCTAATCCTGCTGTTGTTTGAAAAGCACTCAAAGTTTCTTGTGAGGATAACCCCAGGGGTAAAATTGTCATCAAACCTTGAATATTTAAAGAAGAGCAGCGATCGAGTTCGGCTAGATCGGCTAAAAGCTCATCTACTTGCCAACCATATTTATTGGGATCTCTCATAACCTTAACTTGCAAGCATATTTTGGGCCGGATCTGCATTTCGGCTGCCAAAGAATTCAAACGTCGAGCTAATTTAAGGCTATCTAAAGAATGAATCCAGTCAAAATGTTGCAGAGCTTTTTTCGCTTTATTGGTTTGTAAATGACCGATAAAATGCCAACTGACATCCGATAGATCTTGTAATTGCTCTTGTTTGGCGATCGCCTCGTTAACCCGATTTTCGCCAAAATCTCTAACTCCAGCAGCATATGCTGCTCGAATCGCTTCTAGGCCGACAGTTTTTGTCACAGCGACGAGACGGACATTTTCTGGTATTTGTTGGCGAACTAGATCGAGGCGATCGGAAATTGAAGCAATCATTGAAAAGTACGTTGATAAATGGCGTTAAGCTGTTTGTATTCTATAGGTGACTCCCTGAGAAGCAGCTTACGCAACCGAGATTCTACTAGTATTCGCGCGTCGGAGCGACTGACAGGTTCGAAACTGAGATTTCCAGAATCTACTTTTACTAAAAAAAATAAGCGTTGAGCGTAAAGAGTGGTAAATAATTCTTTATGCTCTTCGAGCGAACAGATTTTGTATAGTAGACCGAAAGTAGGATGATTGAGATAAGTTTCTTTGTTCATTAAAGTTGTGGTTAAAAAATTCCCCATCCTTGCTAAGCAAATTGTAAACAATTGCTTGAAAACATCGAGCTAACAAACTCGTTTAATTTAAACTTCGATCGAATCATTGCTATCGATAAATGTCAAGAGTTAAGTTGGCAATTATCTCATTTTGTCAGTAGATCTTAACATTTAAAAGTTATTTAGCAAAATTTTAAGATTAAATAACAAAAATAATAGTTTTTTCGAGTATGGCGACTCAATTTAGCGATCGTAATGCTGTTAATTGAGCCTCTGCTTTTTGTAAAGATTCGTACCATTCTTTTTCGGGATTGCTATCGGCGACAATACCTGCACCCACTTGTCCCCAGACTCTATTATTATTAGATAAAAGAGTGCGAATCAGAATATTTAAATCGAGATTTCCTTTGAGATCTAAATAACCGCAAGAACCGTAAAATAGATTGCGTCGAAATGGTTCTAATTCTTCGATTATTTCGAGACAGCGAACTTTAGGACAGCCAGTAATAGTTCCGCCAGGGAATACAGCTTTAATTAAATCGATCGAGTCAAATTCTGGCTTTAAATTGCCAATAATATTACTAACTAAATGCATGACGTGACTGTATTTTTCAATAACTAAAAGTTCGTCTACTTTAACAGTTCCCCACTGACAAACTTTACCGAGATCGTTCCTTTCTAAATCTACGAGCATGATATGTTCGGCTCTTTCTTTAGTATTAGAAATTAATTCGGCTTCTAATTTTCGATCGAGTTCTAAATTGTTTCCTCGGGGACGAGTTCCAGCGATCGGACGGGTTTCTGCTCGATCGTTTTCTAATTTAATTAATCTTTCTGGAGAACAACTGATTACATTACCCCAAGGAGTTTGCCAATAACTAGCAAAAGGAGAAGGATTAATAGCTTGGAGATTGCGATAAATATCCCAACAATTTGCTGTAATATTAGCTTGAAATCTAACGGAAAGATTTGCTTGAAAAATATCGCCAGCTCGAATGTATTTTTTAGCTTTTATAACTGCTGCTTCGTAGTCTTCTTGAGAAGTTAAAAAACGAGCTGAAATAGGAAAATAACGAGGAGGAGAAAAGGTGATAATTTCCGATTCTAATTTAGCTTCGAGCCGATCGAGTTCGGATTTTTCAGTAGTTGCCAACCAAAGAATTTGTTTGTAATTATCGAGAATAGCAAAAGATTCTGGTTCGTACCAATAAGCAACCGGAAAAGGTAGAGGATCGGGGTTGAGTGCGGTTAAAGCTTCTATTTCCCAAGCCAAATCGTAACCCAACCAGCCCAACCAACCGCCAATAAAAGGTAAAGAATCGGGCAAATTATTGCTATCTAAATTATGATTGCTTTCTCGGAGAAGCTGACGCAAAAAAGGTAAAACTTTGCCTAATTTTGGAGTCCACAAACGAAGTCCATCCTTAATTTTTCTCGGACGACCAGCACAAAGAGAGTAACGAGCTAGTTGGGGTTGTTGGGAAGCAGAATTACAAGGACTTTCAAGTAAAGTAGCAATATTATTTTCTTTGAGAAATAAACGAGCAAAAATTTCTTGTCCGGTGCGATTATTTAAAGGTAGCGATCGCCAATGCCAAGGTAATATCATCAGTCAGGGGTCAGTCGGTTGAGGTAGGGAAATCAGAAGTAGGGAAGTACCATGTTACGTCGGTACAGAAGTCAGAATTTAGTTAATTTCCACCCCATTGCCAACGTACCCACCAGAATAAAATTAGAACCAATAAAGCGATCCAATCAAAATAGCGCAAACGTAATTGATGCCATTGTACGCGATGAGAATTAGCATCGGTAAACCCTCTCACTTCCATTGCTACGGCAATTTGTTCGGCACGCATGAGCAAGTTTTCTAACAATCTTTCTGCGACTAACAACCAAATTTTAAAACTATTAGCGATACCAATTTTTTGCCAGTTAATTGCTCTGGTGCGGACAGATCTAGTCAAATTTTGAACTTCTTCCAAAACTAGGGGAATGAAGCGTAAAGATAAAGTAAGAGTTAGAGCTATTTCTGTGACGGGTAGTTTGAAGGCCCGCAACGGTTGGATTAAATCTTCTAAACCGGCGGTAATTTCTTCTGGGGCAGTAGTAAGTAAATAAAGATTGCTACTATAAATCACAGTAAAGATCAAAGTAGAAAGGCGAATTGCTATATCTAGAGAACGACGGGTAATTGTAAACCATCCTTTTTCAAAGAGTATGTATTGATAGTCACTAGCATTGGGTAGATCGAGATCGCTGGGAGGAAGACGGGGTTGATAGTCGATACTCAACCCATCGGGAGAAATACAAGTAACTACAAACAAGATAATAGATATAACCAGAAGCCATCCTACTTGTTGTCGCCAGACTCGGAAAGGAATAGTTGCAAGTAGTGTAATTAGAAATAACAAACCTACTAATGCCAGACGATAATAAGGACTGGCCAGAATAGGGGTTATCAAAAAACTAGTCAACCAAGCTAATTTTACTCTGGGATCTAATCGATGCAGCCAGGTGTATGGTTTTTCTAAATACAGTCCGATCGGTAGACTTCGCAGTAAATCCATAGTTAAACTCGAGTGGCTCTATTAACATTACCACTTTCTACTTCGCGAACTCGTTTGCCTCGCCAGAGTAACCTAATTGGAGTTCCTTTAAATCCTAATTGAAGGCGAAACTGACTTTCAATATAGCGGCGATAATTATCGTTAAAGCGTTTGGGATCGTTAACGAAAAGGGCGATGGTTGGGGGGCTGGTGGATACTTGAGTGCCGTAATAAATTTTACCTTGTTTTCCTTGACGGCTAGTCGGTGGAGAATGCCAGTCGATCGCTTCTTGGAGGACTTCGTTAATAACTGCGGTACTGACTCGACGACGGTGTTGTTCGGCAGCAATATCGACTAGATCGAGAATTTTATCGACTCTTTTGCCAGTTTGCGCGCTAATAAAGATGATTTCTGCCCAATCCATGTAATAAAGGCGATTTTCGAGGGTTTTTTTGTAATCGTAGATGGTATATGAGTCTTTTTCTACTGCATCCCACTTATTGGCTACTATAATCGCGGCCCTTCCGTCTTCAATAATCCGGCCGGCTAATTTTAGATCTTGATCGGTAATTCCGTCGATAACGTCAATTACAAATAAAACTACATCGGCGCGACGAATTGCTTTAAAAGCGCGGTTGATACTAAAAAATTCTGCCCCGTATTTGACATTTTTTTTGCGTCTGATGCCAGCAGTATCGATTAAAGAGTATCTTTTACCGTTTCTTTCTACTACAGTATCGATCGCATCTCGAGTCGTTCCCGAAATAGGACTGACGATCGATCTTTTTTCTCCTACCATCGCATTGAGCAAACTAGATTTACCTACATTAGGACGACCGACGATCGCAATTTTTATTTCTGGATCTTCTGGCAATTCGCTAACATCGGGTAAGTGGGTTACTAATTCCTCGAGTAGTTCTCCCGTTCCGCTGCCGTGGATTGCAGAAATCGGATAAGGTTCTCCCAGGCCTATTTCCCAAAATTGAGCTGCTTGGGTAACCCCATCTTTAATCGATTCGCATTTATTGACAGCAAGCAAAACTGGTACTCGTTGTCGCCGCAACCAATCTGCAATTTCGCGATCGCCTGCTTGGGGGCCGGTTTGTCCGTCGACGACAAATATTGCTACACTAGCCTCTGCTAGGGCTGTCATTGCTTGTTCTCTAATTAGGGGTAAAAATTCGGTATCGTCGTCGAAAATTAAACCGCCAGTGTCTACTACCTGAAATTCTCGATCTTGCCAAAATGCGGGGCGATAGGTGCGATCGCGGGTTATTCCTGATTCGTCGTGAACGATCGCTTGTTGGTCTCCTGCTAATCTATTTACTAGGGTCGATTTTCCCACGTTGGGGCGACCGATAACGGCTACTGTTGGTAATGGCATATTTATTGTTTCTTTTATTAGTTATTTTTTCCTAGATTTCTATAATAGCTATTTTGGGATTCAATTTAGGAAGCGGATTGAGAGGATATTGACGATTTTATAGATTAAAATTCCTTCAAGTAAGATATTTTATTCGCTATTTTTTAGCGATCTGAGGTTCTGATTGTAACAGTTATGGATAGGTTTTCAAATTAAAATTTTTGAAATAGTAATTATAGTTTGGCGATCGCTTTTAAATTTTTGATATTTTTCTAATAACTTCAATAAAATTAACCTTCAAAAAAATAAATATCGATCGAAAGTATTATCTAGATAAAATTAAATGAAATAGGAGGCAAGGATGACATTGGAATTAAAAGAGCAAAAATGCGAACCTTGTACTGGCAAATCTCCGCGTCTTAGTCCTGAAGAAATTGAAAAATTAAAACAAGAAATTCCAGAATGGAAGACGATCGAAGTAGAAGGAGAATTAAGATTGCAAAATGTTTATAAATTTCCTGATTTTGTAACGGCTTTAGATTTTACTAACCGGATCGCAGCAGAAGCAGAACGAGAAGGTCATCATCCGAGTTTGTTAACTGAGTGGGGAAAAGTAACGGTTACTTGGTGGACTCATGCTATTTCTGGACTGCATCAAAATGATTTTATTATGGCAGCAAAGACCGATGCAATTAATAAAAATATCTCGAAATAAGATCGATTTAAAGCGATATTTAAGAAGTCAGGAGTCAGAAGTCAGGAGTCAGGAGGGACGTACCATGGTACGTCGGTACAGGAGTCAGGAGTATTTTTATCTCTACTTTTTACTCGTTACTCGTTACTCGTTTATGCTGCGCCAAAAGTTTCGCCGACTGTATTATTAAAGGTTCGGATAATATCGATAATATTATCGGCATCATTAGAGTTAAAAACACCATCTAATCCTTCATAATGGAAGTCTGTAAAAGGGGATTCGTATAGCAAGCCCGGATCTATTACTCCGTTTTGAGTGAGACGATCGATAATATTATTGATAAATGCAATTTGACTGGCGGTGTAATTATTTGCTTCTAAATATTTAGCAAAGGCTTGTTTTGCTGCAGCGCGATCGAGTCCGACTATTTTGCGAATAAATAATTTTAAACTGATATTTTTGCCGTAAACTATTTCAAATTGCTCTTTACTTTCTATTTCTTGGGAATTAAATAGCATCTTTTCTAATGAGTTTAAATCTTCTTCTGTTAATGGTTGATTGCGTTTTAGTTTGGCAATTGCAATGTGATTTTGATTGTCTATAATATATTTTTTTACTTTCTTTTCATATTGATAGGGACTAAATCCTGTTTGTTGGATCGGCACTTCTGTATCGGTTATTTCTCCTAGTTCGTCGGTAAAGTCGGTGTAAACTATTTTTTGTTCGGTGCGATCGATAAATTGGATTAATTCTCTCAGTTCGATTCTAATTTTTTCTACCATAGAAATAGTTACATCAGGCCACCAATTTTCTTCTTGAACTTCTGCTATTAAAGCTAATTTTTCTTTGACCATGGGGATATCTCTTTTTTCTTCTAAACCGTGTAAAATATCCCGAATGCGATCGCGCAGGGTGACGAATTTTTTGGATTTTTCTAGGATCGCAAGCTGCAATTTAAAACATAATAAATCGAATTCTTTGACTATTCTATTTTCTTTTGGCAGTCCGTTGGGAAGGGGGGCTAAAGCTTGGGAAATTGTTTGCAAATCTTCTTTATTTAGAGATTCCCAGCGATCGCGTTTTGAAAATTCTTCGACTTTTTCTAAGTAAGGACGAACTAAAAAGTTAGCTCTTTCCATGCTAGCAACGTGACGATGTAATTCGTCGATTAAAGTATTTTTAATTTCGCTTTCTTGGTTGTTTGGAATCTTTCCAATCAATGCTAAACGAGTTTTAACTAAACGGGCTGTTAAACTATCTCTTAATTTCGGATCTGCTGGGGGAACTTCTTGAGCGAAGAAGTCGAAATTACTGCATAAATCGAAGATTAAAAACTCTGTTTTATTTTCTCCTATGCCAAAAAGATCGGGACACAAACGCGTTCCTCGCCCTATCATTTGATTGAATTTTACGCGGGAATAAACGGGCTTAAAAAAGACTAAATTTAAAACTTGCGGCACGTCTACCCCAGTATCTAACATATCTACAGAAACGGCGATCGTTGGTTCTTTTTCTGGTTTTGAAAAGTTATCGAGGACGCTTTGAGCGTAGCGATCGTGACTGTCAATTACTCTAGCAAAATCACCTTTATAGTGAGGATAATTAAGATCGAAACGTTTAACAATAAATTCCGCGTGATTGTGATTTCGAGCAAAGATAATAGTTTTTCCGAGGCGATCGCCCCCTTCTATTTTCAAACCGCGATCCATCAATATTTTAAGTGCTTTATCGACCGTATCGATATTAAATAACCATTGATTTAAAGCCGCAGCATTTACTTCATCGGGAATTTCTCCAGTTTCTTCGTCTCTAAATCTTGCTTCGTATTCTTCTCGTTCTTCTGGGGATAAATCGGCAAATCTAATGCCGCGACGCATAAATTTAAAAGGTACGTTTACCCCTCTTGGTGGAACTAAATGACCGTCTTTTATCGCATCATCTAATTCATAAGCAAAAGTAGGAACTCCGGGATCTAATTCAAATACTCGATAAGTATCCCGATTAATTTCCGATCGCGGTGTGGCTGTCAAACCGACTAAGTGAGCATCAAAATATTCAAAGATCTCGCGATATTTCTGATAGATCGATCGGTGGGCTTCATCGACTATTATTAAATCGAAATGTCCGCAACCAAACAACCTTTTACCATGTTTATAAGAATTAATCCGATTGAGCATGGTCGGATAAGTAGAGAGTACCACGCTGACGGTTTCTACTTCAGAATTTTTGGTCAGGTCGATCGCGCTAGCTGTGGGTAAATGGTCTTTAAACGCCCGCCAAGCTTGGGTTAATAGTGTGAGTCGATCGGCTAAGAAAAGCACCTTTTTAACTCTTTTAGCCCTCATTAAGAGGTCAATCAAGGCTATGGCCGTTCTAGTTTTGCCCGTACCCGTCGCCATGACTAATAAAGCTTTGCGAATTTTATGCTTGTCGAATGCTTCGGTAATCGATCTTATTGCTTCTTGTTGGTAGCTACGGTTAACAATATCCTGTTTTATCGTCACTAAATGGAGTTTTTTGCTGTTTTTGCGGCGAAATATAATTCTTTCTAACTCGTCTTTTTTAAAAAACCCTCTCACTTCCCGGGGAGGATAGTTAAAATCGTCCCAAAGATAATGCTGATAACCGTTACTATAAAATATAATCGGACGCTGCGAGAATTTTTTTTGCAAACAATCGGCGTATAATTTAGCTTGAGTCTTGCCTAAATTGGGATTGACAAGGGTACGTTTGGCTTCGATTAAAGCCAGTGGTTTACCATCATCTCCCCAGAGTACGTAATCGACATATCCTTTACCCGATGGGTTGGTACTTTTTGGCATTCCCTTAACTGGATATTCCCGACATTCCGGTTTGTCGAGATACCAACCAACCTCTTTAAGCATTACATCGATGAATTTAGTGCGAGTATCCGCTTCGTTATAGTCGTAAGTATCTGCTACTGCAGCATTTTCCTGTTTAATTGCCTCAATTTGCGCTTTAACCGCTTCTAACTCCGCATTAGTTTGCTTTTCCCTCTCCTCAGCAATGCGACGCATTTCATCGGCTTGACTTAGTTGCGTTTCTAATGTTTTAATCTGCTGTATGGTAAGATCTTGCCTTTCTTTTGGATTGGGGACTAAACTGCGATCGAACCTTAAGGAAAGCTTTTCTAATTCCCTCCCCTCTGGAGTATAAAAACGACACAGCCAATATAAAAAATGAAATAATTCCCCGATCGCGCATAAAGCATCGTTAGAAGTAATAATATTAGCATCGTGGGCTGCTAAATTACCTATTCTTTGAATCAAACGAATTTTATTATAAAGTCCAGGTTTGAGATTATCTTTAAATGTTTGTTCGCGAATTAAAGATCCTAAAGTGCGATCGGTTGGTAAATTTAAATAAGGATCGCGATCGTACAGCCAAACAATACCAATTTCTAAAGTAAAACGCGCGTAAAAACAACTACCTCGAGGCGCAGTATAAACCATTTTTTCCGCTTGTCTCGCGGATTTGTAAAGTTTTGGCAAGCGATCGTTTACAAAAGTGAAATTAGAATTCATAATTAGCAAGTTCTTTCTAAACTGATACCTTTTCTACAAAATAAATTGACTATTAATATAGTTATCCCGACCTCTGACCTCCTACCTAGACCGACGATTTTAATAATACTAAGCAGAATTGTTACTAGTTTGCCCGTTCCATCTTTATATTTCAAAGTTGCGATCGATCTTTTCGGATTTTTGCAATTTATCTTTACAATTTGGCTTATTTTCAGGCGATCGCTTTGATGTTTGATTGATGAGGTACAAAATCGATTAAAGTAACAATATCGCCCGTTTTTAGTTCGTATTCTGGTAAATTGCGAGTTAAGGCTATTTCTTTGTATAGTTCGAGTTTCATTTAAAGACGATCTAGATACAATAGGATTGAGATTATATAGTATATTGAATTGTAAAATACTGTGGACAAGTGGAACATTTTATTAGAAAGTAAAGATGATGGTCTTACTGTAGCTACTGTGCTAGAAGTTCCAGATCTTCAAACTACTGACGAAACTAAACAAGGTGCGATCGAAAAAATTAGACAGTTATTAAAACAGCGTTTAGCTAAAGCTGAAATCGTTCAAATTGAAACACCTATAATATCGGTATCTCAGAAAAATAATTTAATGAAGTTTGCCGGAATTTTTGCAAACGATCCAGATTTTGAGGATATTATCTCACAAATAAAGGCAGAAAGAGAAGATAATATTTAAAAATGAGTTTGTGGATTCTCGATACTGACCATACTACGCTATTTTTGGCTGGAAATTCTGCGGTAGTAAATAAAGTTAACCAACATAGCGATCGCATAGCAATTACTATAATTACCGTCCAAGAGTTATTTAATGGTTGGAATGGAAAACTAAACGATCCTCGCTCGGCCAATAAGTTAAGCTATCTCTATACTAAATTGTGGCAGACTACAGAATTTTTAAAAGTAGTAACTATTTTAAACTTCGATCGCGAGTCAGAAGATTGCTATAATAATTTGCGACAAAATTCTAAAGATTTAGCTAAAAAAAGATTAGAAAAAGATTTACGAATCGCTTCTATTGCACTAATTCAAAATGCAACTTTAGTGACAAGAAATTATAAAGATTTTTCTCTAGTTCCAAATTTGAAAATTGAAAATTGGGTCGATTGAATTAAGCGATCGCCCTTATACTGATTTAAAATATACATCTTCATAAATTGTTTCTAGTTTACCTTTAAAATCGATACTTGTTAACTCAAAACTATTCTTATCTTCCGTATAAAATTCTAAAATCCATCTTTGAAAATCGCTCCTCCGAAAACATTCAATTCTTTGTTTTTTACTATTAATTAAAACGTATTCTTGTAAGCTTTCTAATTCTTGATAGTCGGCAAATTTATCGCCTCTGTCAAATGCTTCGGTAGAATCTGGGGTCAGGGGACAGAGGTCAGAGGACAGAGGTCAGAGGTCAGAAATATTTAAAGTTCTCCTTTAAAAACTTTTTGGAGTAGGGAGTTAAATAGAGATTCTAATTCGGTTAAAGCTAATTCTTGTTTTTTTCTAAATTCAAAAGTTTTCCATACAAATACTGTAAATTTTTTTTGAATATCTAACTTTGGTATTGGTGCATTCATTTCTAATAATTTTGCTTGAGATACGTTTAACATAGATCCACTTGTTCCGGTAGCTTTTCTCGCAAGTAATCCTCGAAACTTTGGATCTGAAAGTAAAAATTTTAAATATTCAACTGTAGCAAGTTTTTTATTTGAAATAATTCGCCATAATTTATCTGGCAAAAATAAGCGATCGTAATTATTTTCCACTAAACAAGTAGCTGCAACTAATTCCCTCGTATTTGCCCTACTAAAAAGTAAATCACCTTTTTGTGGAATAATAGGAGATTTTGTAAAGTTAGGGTTTCCAACTGCTTTATGTTCGTTAGCTTTAAAACGACCAGAAGTAACTGCACTGACCTTTAAAACACCCCATTCATCACCTTCATATTTACGTTCTTCTCCTTTCATACTTAATCCGGCTTGAATATTTTCAATTACTTCATTCATGGGTTTAATTTCCCAGCCTTTAGGGTTAATAACTGGATCGCCGAACATTTCTAAGAACTGCGATCGCAGTAATTCCTCTGTTAATTTAATTGCTTCTTGTCGCTTCTTTCTAATAGTATCTGCTTTATCTAAAATAGTTGCTATTCTCTTTTGTTCTGCGATCGGTGGTAATGGGATTTCAACACTCAATAGATCGTTTTTTCCAAGATTAATCTGCAACCCTCCTCCAGCAAAACGCAAGTAATAATTTCTAACTTGTTTTCGATTAAGAGCATATTTAAGATATGGAAAATAAAGTATGTCAGGTTTTTTAATTATTAATTTGCCAACACGCTGATTAAGTAAAACATTTCTTCCATTTGTGAATACAACTGTAGGGACACCTAAGATTTTAGCCTCAGTTGCTAAGTCTGTCATAGCAATAATTACATCCCCGTCATAGAGTAAGTATCTGTCATATTTCTCTGCATAAAAGTCAGGTAAGAATTTCGGATTATAATCTAGATCGAAGACTCCATCAGGACGAATATTGCTCATTCGACAGTTTAGAGTATTAGAAAATTTAACATAGTCTTTTGATTTAAAAGCGTAGCCATTTTGTAAATCACATACATCTTTTAGTTGAACAAATTTCCACATAATCAATTATTTTCTAATATTTATTCAGCTCTAATTCTTTAGTATTCCCTGCTTTATCTTCTTCTAATGCTTTTGTTGCTAATTTTGCTAAAAGATCGGGAGATTTATTAAAAGAATTATCCCAACAACGGGCTTCATCTTCTAATTCTTCTAAAATCATCGCAGCAATTGCATTTTGTTGAGACTCTGGAAGCTGTTTAACCTTTGCGCCCCGCTTGCGGCACGAGCGTAGCGACCTCGATTTATCTAATAATTCACTCATAATCTTACAAAATCAAAAACTAATAATATGCTCAAAAACTCGTTACTCGTTACTCGTTACTCGTTACTCATTAACCCTTCTAAAAGATCCAAATCATTAATAATCTCCCCTTCCAAATCCCTTAACTTACCTAAAATAACTTGAGGAGATTCATACTCAACCTCATCATATTCAATCTCTTTATATCGATTAATAGAAAGGTCGTAACCGTTCGCTTTTATCTCATCTTTCGGAACAAAAAAGGCTTTATCTTTGCGATTTAGATCCTTATTTAGATCCCTTTCTTGCCATCTTGCTAAAAGATCCGGGATGTCATTATCATCGATAGGTTGCCTTTTATCGTCTAAAGAAAAGCCATCGGCTTGCATATCATAAAACCAAACCGAATCCGTTCCTCCCGCATCGGTCTTAGTAAAAATTAATATTGCAGTAGAAACCCCAGCATAGGGTTTAAATACCCCCGAAGGCATGGAAATAACCCCATCTAATTTATGATCTTCTACTAAGATCTGGCGAATCTTTTTATGTGCCTTAGAAGCACCAAATAATACCCCATCGGGTACAATTATCGCAGCCCTGCCCCCTTTTTTTAACAAGCGCAGAAATAAAGCTATAAACAGCAATTCGGTTTTAGTAGTCGAAATAACCTGAGTTAAATCTTTAGCAATACTGGACTTTTCCACCGATCCTTTAAAAGGAGGATTTGCCAATATCATCGTAAAAGCTTCGGTTATATCTCCCCTATTTTGAGCTAAAGAGTCGCTAGCTTCAATTTTAGGATCTTCGATGCCGTGTAACATTAAATTCATGCTACCAATTCGCAACATCGTACCGTCAAAATCGAACCCGTGAAACATTTCTTGATTAAAATGTTCGCGATTTCCTGGAGCGTTTAATACTTGATTGCCGTCATTATCTCTTAAATTCCGCAAATATTCGGCAACAGCCACCAAAAACCCCGCAGTACCGCAAGCCGGATCGCAGATAATCTCTCTAGCACCAGGAGACATCAATTCCACCATCATTTTAATAATGTGTCGCGGTGTCCTAAACTGTCCGTTAGTGCCTGCAGTAGTCAGCTTCGAGAGCATATACTCGTATAAATCCCCTTTGGTATCGCGATCTTCGAGGGGAAGTAGATCGATTTGTTCGACGACGTTAGATAATAAAGCAGCATTGGTAATTAAAAATACCGCATCTTTCATGTGACGAGTGTATGCGGTTGCTTCTGCTTTACCCAAAGACTTAATAAAAGGAAATGCTTTATCTTTAACTATTTCTAGCATTTCTTCGCTGCTTTCATTTTTAAAATACGACCAGCGACATTTGCGATATTCTTCGCCAAAAATCGAATTTTCTACTTTCCTACCCAAACGGTTAGCTTTCTTCTCTTTTGCTAATTCTAAATCGTCCAACCGCTTGATAAACAATAAATAAGAGATCTGTTCGATTACAGAAAGCGGGTTACTAATGCCATTATTCCAGAAAGTAGTCCAAAGTCGATCGACCTTTGACTTAAGTTCGCCTGTTATCATTTAATTTTCGAGCTTTTTCCTAATTAATAGCACGTTCGGGGGTCAGAGGTCAGGGGTCAGGGGTTAGGAGTCAGGGGTATGAGGTCAGGTATAATGGGTAAGG
>CAYWIH010000118.1:0-15880 GCA_964458305.1 uncultured bacterium
GTTTGTGCCATGCTAAAATATCCTTAATTGAATGGAAAATTATTAACCACCAAGTCTAGTTTTGGTGGTTATCTTATTTTATTTCAATTTTCGCGGATCGTTATTTTGCAAAATAACCAGATAGGGTTATTTGAGCCACTACTCGCTAGACATTAAAAAAGAGCAATTTTAATACAGCGATCGCGAACAGTAATAGATGTTAATTCTACCTTCAAAAAAGTTCATTTCATAACAATAGTAGTTCGATCGCTTTTTTTATTTACTTAAAAAATAATTTCCAAATTGCTTTTAATATCGATATTACTAAATTAATAATCGGTATTGCTTCTTTTATTAATGCGATCGCTTCTTTTAATTTGTCTAAATTCGTTTTATTATTTTCTTGAGTCTCTTGCCATTGAAAATTACCAAATTTTCCAGTTATATAAATATGTGCTAAATTCTTGAAATAGTCGCTTATATCTTTAACAGTCGTATCTCCTGGTATTCCTAACCAAGATTCTCTTTCTTCTATTGCTAATGCCATTTGTTGATAATGCTTTTTTATTTCTCTTTTTTTTGTTTTATCTACTCCATATATTTTTGCTTTTCTCTCTCCGATCGACTTGGTAGTATCAGCCAAAAATAACATTCTTTTACTTAAATCTTCTTTTTTATCCTCAATATCGCTCGGATTATTCTTATCTTTTAAAAGAGCGAGTATCAAAAGAATTTCTTTTATACAAAAGCTTTCTGCATACTGCCGATACAAACCTTGCCAAAAAGCTTTAACAATAGCTCTTAGAGTTCTACGATTGAACCAAAAAATTGCAATAAATATGGATAACGCTGCTATTACTGGAAATTCTATCGGGTGCGTAATTGCTAAAAAAACTGAGATGATAAACCAGAGAACATATATAATCAATCCTTCGTGTAGATAGTAAAGAAGAGAATAAAATAATGCAAACAAAACAACAAAATGAAACCAACGTATTTGTGATAATTTAGAATCGTGTTTTGCAAGCAAATCTTGATATTCTGGAGTGTTTAAATCGACTTTGTCTGCTAATTTATTTAAATAAGTTTGATTTTCTAACTGAGATCGATCGATGTTTGCTAATTTTATAGGAAGAATTGGAAAGCCTAATTTTAGTAAAAATCTATTGTATAGATTTCTTTTTCTAGTATCGGATAAGATTACAATTTGTCTCATTCTTGCAGGAAATCTTTGTATCATAATTTTGTCTTTTCTAAAAACAAAAAAAACTCCTCCCGACCGCATGATAATTGAATTTTTACCAAGATAGTGTGGAACGATACAAAAAAGAAAAAACGTTCAAAAAAAGCACAATATCGATCGCGAACAGTAATAGAAATTAATAGATGTTAATTCTAGCTTCAAAAGAGTTGATTTCATAAAAATAGTAGTTCGATCGCCTTTTTAAATTTACTTAGAAAATAAATTGATAATAACTCGTTCAAAAATATTATTTAACCTATTATATTGCCTAAATCTAAAAATATTGTTTGCTTTGTAATTGACATCTAAAACGATGCATTAAAAATAATATATACTCAATTTTTTGACGCTCGTACAATTAATAATGACAAAACAAATAAAAATAAATTGGGATAAGTTAGCGCAGATCGAAGAATTAAAGCAATTTTTTGAAGAAGACGATCGAGGATTTAAAAAATTAATAGAATATCGTATTGAAGAGTTAAAAAAATTTTCCGATTCCGATTTAGATAAATTTGCTAAAGTACGAGCATTAGAAGTAACTAATGGTTGTACGCAATGGGGATTTCGGCGCAAAGATCCAGAATGTTTATCAGTCGAACAGACTCGTGAATGTATGAATTTAGTTATGGGTTTTATGAAACGAACAGAATTATACTTTCCCAGCATCGGAAAAATAGAAATTGATGACGAACAAAAAGAATATATGCAAACAGGGCGATCTATTTACAAACAAGGATTTAAAAACAAAGATTTAGAATCGAAAAGACAATATTATGCAATATCAACAGCTCAGTTTATAGTATGCGGAAGGGAAAAAATCGAGTCAGCATTAAAATTAGTTAAACAAGATTATGAAACTCTTTTTTCAACTTATTATATAGAACGCGGACGCAAATACATTGCTCGTTATTTAGAAGCCTTTGAACGAGCTTAAAAATCAGCTCGATCGCATTTAAAATAAAATACCTTTTTGAATTTTGTCTGAATAACTAAAAATTACTAAAAATCTGAATCAGATTGAATAAAATGAGCTAGTAATAAGCGAGGGAAATAATAATAAGGAAAAATAGATGAAAAATCAGATTGAAAAAGAAATTATCGAAGCTTAATTCCGAGGTAAAAACCCTTGAGGCATTGTTAGACTCCGAACTTGTTTTTACAAACCATCTAGGTCAAGTATTAGGCAAACAAGACGATCGTGATGCCCATCAATCTGGAATAATAAAAATAGAACAAATAACAACTTCGGAGCAAAAGATCCAAATAATTGGAAATAATGTGGCGATCGTTACTGTTCGAGTACATCTAATAAGTACATATGCAGAGATTTCATCCGATAATAATTTTAGATTTACTCGCATTTGGAGTCTTTCTTCTAGCGGTACTTGGCATATAGTTGCCGCTCATTCTAGTCTGGTAATAGAGTAATTTACAAAAAAATTGACTTTTAAACTAACAAGTATATTATATTTATTACTAAATTTCAGATTTTGAATAAAAGAAGGCGAGAACAGATGAAAACCTTCTGCTCTCTACCTTTTCAAACTTAACTTAAGAAGCCACTAAAACAGTTTCGCGAACGGTTTCAGGAGCAGAATTAGTTAACTCAGCATAAACTGCATTAACATTCTTCTTAGCATCTCCAAAGAGCATAAAAGTATTTTCTTTGAAGAATAAAGGATTGCCAACACCAGCGTAACCGCTACCCAAACTGCGTTTGAAAACAACTACAGCATCAGCTTTCCAAACTTCCATTACTGGCATACCCGCGATCGGACTGTTAGGATCGTCTAATGCACTGGGGTTAACGGTATCGTTCGCACCAATTACTAAAACTACATCGGTTTTAGGGAAATCTTCGTTAATTTCGTCCATTTCTAGAACGATATCGTAAGGTAAGTTAGCCTCAGCTAAAAGTACGTTCATATGGCCTGGCATTCTTCCAGCTACTGGGTGGATGCCGAAACGAACGTTAATATTACGCGCTCTTAAGAATTTGGTAATATCGGATACGGCGTGCTGTGCTTGTGCTACTGCCATACCGTAACCGGGTACGATAACTACACTCTGAGCGTCTCTTAGCAATTCTGCGGTTTCTGCTGCGCTTGTAGGAGTAGCTTCGCCCTCAATTTTAGCTCCAGTACCAGTAGGGGTAGTACCCTCGCCAAAACCACCTAAAACGACGTTGAGGAAAGAGCGGTTCATTGCTTTACACATTACATAACTGAGGATCGCGCCGCTACTACCGACGATCGAACCTGTAACGATAAGCAGATCGTTAGAAAGCATAAAACCAGTTGCAGTGCCTACCCAGCCAGAATAACTGTTGAGAATCGAAATTACAACGGGCATATCAGCACCACCGATCGCCATAACCATATTAATGCCCAAAATCGAGCTAATAGCGGTCATAACCGAAAGAGGCAACATCATCGCTTCGGTAGTCGATACGCTCATAAATTCGAAGCCGAAACCGACACAAGCAACGAACATAGCGAGGTTAACCCAATGGCGGCCCGGAAGCATTACAGCTTTACTAGTTACTAAACCTTGTAATTTAGCAAAAGCAATAACCGATCCTGTAAAAGTGATCGCCCCGACAAAAACGCCGATGAAGATTTCTAGTTTGTGGATAGTTAACTCGACACCTAACAAACTGTAATCTAGTTTCAACAATTCGGAAAAACCGATTAAAACCGCAGCCAAACCGACAAAACTGTTAAACAATCCTACCATTTGTGGCAGTCCGGTCATAGCTACTTTCACCGCAGCGATCGCGCCGATCGTGCCGCCGATGATGATAGCAATAATTAAAGGGCCGTATCCAGTTACTTCGGTGCTTAAAGCTGTAGCGACTACGGCGATAATCATACCGAGAATGCCGTAGATATTGCCTCGAGGTGCTGTTTCGGGCTTAGATAAACCCCAAACGCTGATAATAAACAATGCGATCGCGCCGATATAGGCGACTGTTAATAAGTTATTGGACATAATTCAATAATGATTGCAGCAAAAAGTTAATCGAGATCGAGAGTAATGATAGCGATCTATTTGCGGAACATATTCAGCATTCTTTGAGTAACTACAAATCCGCCAGCGATGTTGATAGTAGCGAATAAAATAGCTACAGCCCCTAAAATAGTCGGTGCGGAGAAAGTAGCCCCAGAAACTTGTAACATACCGCCGATGATAATGATGCCGCTAATAGCATTAGTTACGCTCATTAAAGGAGTATGTAAAGCTGGCGCAACGTTCCAAATTGCTTGCCAACCGATGAAACAAGAGAGGACGAATACTGTCAAATGGGATAAGAAAGACTCGGGCGCGCCCATTCCTACGCCAAATAAAGCCAAACCAGCACAGAATATTAAGATCCAACTGCGGAGACTGCCGGATTTTTTCTCTTCTTTAGCTTCAGTTTTAGCTTCAGTTTTGGGTGCAGTTTGCGCCGGGGCCGGTCGATCGACTTTTGGCGGAGGCCAGGTTACTTTACCTTCATGCAGTACTAAAGCACCGCGTACCACTTCATCTTCTAGATCTACTTGATAATTTTCGCCACCGCCCATATCTTTGAGCAAGTGACACAAGTTAGTGCCGTATAATTGACTCGACTGAGCTGCCATGCGACTGGGTAAGTCGGTCAAACCAATTACAGTTACTCCATTATGGGTATAAATTTCGTTTGGTTTGGTTACCTCACAATTTCCACCTTGTTCGGCTGCTAAATCTACTATTACCGAACCTTTTTTCATGCTTTCGGCGGTTTCTTTGGTAATTAGCAAAGGAGCTTTTTTACCGGGGATCAAAGCTGTGGTGATAATAATATCGACCTCTTTAGCTTGCCGAGCGAATAGAGCCATTTCCGCATCGATGAACTCTTTGCTCATTATTTTGGCATAGCCGCCTTCACCAGTACCTTCTTCGTCAAATTCTAGAAGCAAAAATTCTGCTCCCAAACTTTCAACTTGCTCTTTAACAGCCGGACGAACGTCAAAAGCACGCACGATCGCCCCCAAACTTTTCGCCGTACCGATCGCAGCCAAGCCCGCTACCCCAGCACCGATTACCAATACTTTAGCAGGAGGAACTTTACCTGCGGCAGTAATTTGTCCGGTAAAGAAGCGTCCGAAATGGTTTGCCGCTTCGACTACAGCCCGATATCCGGCAATATTAGCCATCGAACTCAAAGCATCTAGCTTTTGCGCCCTACTAATGCGGGGTACGGCATCCATCGCTATTACTGTAGCTTTGCGTGCGGCTAGTTTTTCTAATAATTCTTGATTTTGAGCCGGCCAAATAAAACTTATTAAAGTTCCGCCTTCTTTCAATAACTCAGTTTCATCAACATTTAAAACTGGATTTAGTTGCGGAGCGCGCACTTTGAGGATAATATCTGCTTCAGACCAGAGAGTTTGAGTTTCTACTACCTGAGCGTTTACCTCTTGATAGGCTTTGTCTGGGAAATTAGCTGCTTCTCCCGCACCCGATTCTATTAAAATACTAAAACCGAGTTTTTGCAGTTTTTTAACAGTGTCGGGAGTTGCCGCTACGCGACACTCGTTAGGATATACTTCTTTTGGAATACCAATCTTTTTCTTATTTTCTCGATTAGATTGTTCTTCCGTGCCAATTTCTTTGGTTACGATTGCGGTCATAGATTCTCCTTATCGATTGCTCGAACCATAGTTCGTAATTTTAAGATTTGCGCTCAATTGTCTAAATTTTTTCTTTATAGTTGCTCCTTTTTCTCGGCCAGTTTCAAATAGATCTTCTTGAATTTCAAGGCACGATCGACTATTTTTTAAAGACTTCGATCGATGAGTATTATTGACTTTGGCAAGAATAGAGAATTGAGAAGTAAGATCTATCTCAGAAAATTAGGATCGGTAAATTATATCGATTTGCCAGTTGAGACAATTGCCCAAAACAGTTAATAGGTAATTTTTTGCTCCATTAAGTGCATCCTATGTCGATTCCGCCGCAAAAATTGTTATCTTCAACTTGTTTTATAGATCCGTTGTTGCTTTTGGCACTTTTTTTCTATAATTTCGTCACAACTGGCCGTCAGCCTAAGTCACATTTACCAAAAGTTACGTTTACTCACCAAAAACTTTACAATTCAACTATGTTCAAATTGAAATCTTCAGCCTGGATGTTTTTGCTTTTCCCGATCGCCTTTTCAGGGTATTTTGCAGTCAATCCTGTTACAGCTCAAACTAATTCTGGATTGACTATTTTTAGCGGCGTGAAAAGGGACAATCTTCTCAATCATTACTTAGAATGGGGTGTGGGCCCGAATCGAACAGAACGATACAAATTATCCATCCCCGCTAAAAAAATGATGCAGGGAGCTTCGAAACTTTTTATTACTTATCCCGACTATTACGACGGCAAATTTGACGAAGATAGAATCGAAGTCAGAATCAAAGGCAAAGCGATCGAGCTAGCAGAAGTTATTTGGGACGAAGAAAGCCGTATTATCGAAATCGTTCCCAAAGAGCAAATTACCGAAAGCCGCAAGCTCGAAATCGTCATGCACAACGTCAAAAACCCTTCCTCCCCAGGCACATTTTACTTTAATTGTCAACTAATTGCTGCCAACGATCTGCCGATCCGCCAACACGTCGGAACTTGGATTATTGGTATCGACCCTTAAAATTTAAACCTCGCAGCGATCGCCGTTTTTGCTGCGAGTCAAATTAATTTTCAAAAATAAGTTATAATAATCGATCGTGAATTTAGATCGGTAAAATATAAAGAAAAGAAGAGGACGAGCTGATGACAAAACGAACTCTAGGCGGTACGAATAGAAAACAAAAAAGAACTTCAGGATTTCGCGCTCGGATGCGGGATCGCAACGGTCGCAAGGTAATCAAAGCCAGAAGAAAAAAAGGTCGTCATCGTCTTGCAGTCTGAAGTTAAATAATAATTGATTATCGGCAAAGCCCCAACTTCCTTAAAGTATATAGGGACAAAAAATATAGCGATTAAAAAAAATATTAGCTGATTTAATGAGGAAAACGGCGTGGGATTGCCCAGAGCGAATCGACTCAAACATAGGCAGGATTTCAATCTGGTCTATCAAAAAGGAATTTTTCGCCGCAGTTCTCATTTAATTTTACGAGCGATATTAGAAGCGAATAAAAATGAAGTTGAGGGCAAGACAAGAGAAGCAAAACCAGTCCAATTTGGGATCTCGATCGGCAAAAAAGTAAGCAAAAAAGCAGTGGTTCGCAACCGCATCAAAAGACAAATCAAAGCGGCGATCTCAGAACTAATCTCCCAGATCTCACCAGGTTGGAAAATAGTGATAGTAGTTTTACCCCCAGCAATAAAATGCGAATATAAAGATTTTCTGGGAGAATTAAAACAGTTGTTAGTAAAAGCAGAAATAATCGATGGCAATTAAAGAAAATACGTTTTATGAAGGCGGCCCCCACAAAGGCGATTTAATTATCAATATTTTATTGGGATTTACCGTGATTTGTTTGCCCCTAACAGTAGCAGCAATTGTAAGATCTTTGTGGTTGCGCTACTTAATTACCGATCGCAGAGTTTCGGTAAGCTCTGGTTGGATGGGTCGCGAGCGTAGCGATATCATTTACAAAGACATTAAGAAAATTGTCAAAATGCCTCGAGGAATCGGACTCTGGGGGGATATCGTAATTACCCTCAATAACAGAACTCGTTTAGAATTGCGAGCAGTTCCGAATTTTAGAGAAGTATCTGATTATATTGCCGAAAAAGTGGCCCAAAAAACCGATAAATCGAAAGAAGCAATTACTGCGATGTAATTGTTAAAGAGCGATCGCCAAGCTAATTTGTTTAATTTATGTTGAGCGATCGCTAAACCAGATCTAGATTTTATGCCACAAGGGGCAAATATTAGATAAATTAGACTGAGAAAACCTTACAAAGCCAAAGCTAGCTCGATCTAATATGGATTTTGGAATCGGATTTATTTCCAATAACATCATGCTGCCAATCCTGGATTTCTTTTACGGGATTGTGCCCAGCTACGGTTTTGCGATTATTGCCTTAACCTTGGTAATTCGTGCCTCCGTCGCTCCCCTCAGCGCGGGACAAATTCGCAACATGAGAAAAATGCGAATTACTCAACCTCTGATGAAAGTCAGACAAGAGGAAATTCAGAAAAAATACAAAGACAACCCAGAAAAACAGCGCGAAGAATTAGGCAAATTAATGCAAGAATTTGGCAATCCTCTAGCAGGTTGTGCTCCCTTGCTGTTGCAAATGCCGATTTTATTCGCTCTGTTCGCAACTTTAAGGGGATCGCCATTTACAGATATTAATTATACGCTAGACGTGCAGGTATTGCCTCAATCACAAATGGAGTTCGTCCAACCTCAAACCTTCAGCACGAAAGCGCAAAATATTTATGTTGACGACGGACTTCACTATAAAATAGCCGCCCTGTTGCCCGCAGGAAAACAATTATTGGTCGGCAACGAAACTCAAATAGAATTCCAAACAGAAGAAGGCAAATCTTTAGCTACTTTAAGAGCAGAACATCCAGAAAAAGATATTCAGCCCCAATGGGAAGTAACTAAAGGACAAGAAAGAATCGAAGTAAAAGAAGACGGCACGATCGCGGCGATCGCTCCTGGAGACGCAACAATTCAAGCCACGATCCCCGGAATTGCATCCGAAAAAGGCTTCCTATTTATCCAACAACTAGGCCGAGTCGGTGCGTTTGGAGAAAATGGCGAAATTAACTGGGATATCCTCGGGATGGTGATAATCTTCGGGGTTAGTTTGTACGTCAACCAAATTTTATCCGGTCAGTCGGGAGGTAGTAACGGACAGCAACAAGCAATAAACAAGTTTCTACCGATAATATTTAGCGGTATGTTTCTGTTTTTCCCCTTACCTGCTGGGGTTTTATTGTACATAGTCGTAGCGAACATTTTCCAAACCGGACAAACTTTCTTGTTAATGAGAGAACCACTACCAGAGAATTTACAAAAATTGGTACAACAACAAGAAAAAGAGGAAAAGAAAAAATCGGGAGAAGCAAGAGACTCCCTACCATTCGAGCGCAACAAACGCTCTAAGAAAAAAGAAAAAACATCCTAACGAGCTAGGCGATATGAGGGAGAGGCAAATCGAGCGCGGGAAAGAATGGTTGCAAAAACTACTGAAAATAATGGCAATTCCTGCTTCGGTAGAAACAGCATCCCCAATCCCGCAACAAGACAATGAAGAAACTTCTTGGTTGATAGTTAACCACAAAAATCTAGCAAGCAAGCAAATAGAAGCATTAATCGGCCCCAAAGGAGAAGCGATCGATTCGATTCAATATTTAACAAATACCTTGTTAAACATAGGTGTCGAGCCAGAAGAACAAAGGTCTTTTACAATTGAATTGAACGGCTATCGCGTCCAAAGACAAAGGGAATTGCAAGCTTTAATTGAAGAAGTAGCCGAGCGAGTACGTCAGACGGGAAATGAAGAAAAGATTGAATCCCTATCTTCAGCAGAACGCCGTCAAATTCATACCTTGTTAAAAGATTCTGAAGATCTAGCTACCGAAAGTCGCGGGCAAGAACCAAACAGACATTTAGTCGTTCGCCTTCGTTAAATTCCAAAAGCGGAATTACCAGGAGATTGTACCAAAAATGGAAGCTATCCACATTCCCCAACTGCTAAAAGCACCAGACAGAACCAAGCAAATTGCTATCGACGAACCAATTAAAGGTTTAGAGACCTTAACACCAGTTAAAGGAGCGATCGAGGTGACTCACGGGGGGACTTACTTAGAAGTCAAAGCCAAAGCAGAAGCGATCGTCACCGTCGTCTGCGATCGCTGCTTGGCAAATTACAATCATCGTTTGTCGGTAGATACTTCCGAAATAATTTGGCTCGAAGCTAACAGCGATCGCGACGATCGATCTTTAGAAAGAGAAATTCCCTTAGAAGATCTCTCAGAAAACCTCTCCCCTTGGGGCTATTTTGAGCCAGAATCGTGGTTGTACGAACAATTATCCCTAACAATGCCAATGCGCCAACTATGCGGCAAAGAATGTCCCGGAGCAGCAAAGATCGAAGAGATCTCTAAAGATTCGGAGATTGACAGCCGTTGGGCGACTCTGGCAACATTAAAAGAACAATTGTCGCCATGACGAAAGAGAAGGAAAAAAATAATGAGGTCTTCAAAAGATAAATCCTGCTTAGTATCAATTACTAATATTGAATCAAGGCCTCATTATTTTTCAGTTCATTGTATGACAACAATCCGGTTGTTGGTTAATGTCAGTACTCGCTAACAACCGACAAAAAAAACCAACAACACACAGAAAAAAAATGAGTTTTAGTGAAGAATTTCAATTATTGCTGCGGGCTTGCTACCCGCTAATTTACATTGCTACCCCCGAAGAAGAAAGAGTAGAAGCGGCGATTTTAAAATCTGCCAAAGCAGTCGGCGATCGCCCAGTGTACGTTTGGGACTTTGTCGAAGGTTATCAAAACAATCCTAACTATAAAGGTTTCGGCAAGCGCAACCCCTTACAAGCATTAGAATTAATCGAAAAACTCCCCCAAACTGCAGGGGGAATCTTTATAGTGAGAGATTTTCAGCGATTCTTAGAAGATGTTTCTGTTTCGCGGAAATTACGCAACTTAGCCAGATATTTGAAATCTACCCCCAAAAATATCGTCATCCTCTCTTCAGAGATTTCCATTCCTTCAGAATTAAGCGAAGCGATCGTAGTTATCGAATTTCCCTTACCAACAGCAGCAGAAATTAAAACAGAAATTCAAAGACTGCTCGCTTCAGTCGGACAAAACATGAGCGACAAGCAATTAGACGAACTTGTAAATACCGCTCGCGGACTATCCTTAGAAAGAATTAGACGAGTTTTAACCAGGGCGATCGCCGTATCGGGCCAACTGCAACCAGAAGATATCGAACTGGTATTAGAAGAAAAACGCCAATCGATTCGTCAAACCCAAATCTTAGACTATTATCCAGCCACAGAACAAATATCCGATATTGGCGGTTTAGATAACCTTAAAGACTGGCTTTTACGGCGCGGAGGAGCTTTTTCGCCAAGAGCGAGATCCTACGGTTTACCCTATCCTCGAGGCTTATTATTAGTCGGAATTCAAGGGACGGGAAAATCATTAACAGCCAAAGCGATCGCCCATCATTGGCATTTACCCTTATTGCGTCTCGATATCGGACGGTTATTTGGTGGTTTAGTAGGAGAATCGGAATCTCGTACCCGTCAGATGATTAATTTAGCCGAAGCGATCGCCCCTTGTATTCTTTGGATCGATGAAATCGATAAAGCTTTTTCTGGTATTGACGGTAAAGGAGACTCGGGAACTACTAGCAGAGTTTTTGGGACTTTTATTAACTGGCTGGCAGAAAAAAAATCCCCCGTGTTTGTCGTTGCTACTGCCAATAACGTTCGAGCATTACCCCCAGAAATGTTGCGAAAAGGACGTTTTGACGAGATCTTTTTTGTCGGCCTGCCCAACCAAACAGAAAGAGAAGCGATTTTTAAAGTTCATTTGTCTCGAGTGCGACCTCACAATCTAAAGAATTATGACATTTCCAGGCTGGCTTACGAAACCCCTTTATTTTCTGGAGCTGAAATAGAACAAACCATAATCGAAGCGATGCATATCGGTTTTAGCCAAAATCGGGATTTTACCAACGATGATATTTTAGAAGCAGCCAGTCAAATAATTCCTTTAGCCCAAACAGCTAAAGAGCAAATTGAATTTTTACAAAATTGGGCTGCTGCTGGTAAAGCTCGTATGGCCTCTAAACAAAGTGGCACGTTTAAAGTAAACTTCAATAGTTAGGATTGAGTATTTTCTACGATGAAGAGCGTTAATATTTCAGGTGTTTTCCAGTTTGTTGTCGGTTTTTTTCTCGGTATTTGTATTTTGAGCGGCACTGCCCTCGGTATGGCTTATTATTTATTTATGAAAATGACCGTCTTACCGGATAAACCGATCTTTCCAGAAGAAAAAGCTAAAACAATTTCTCTAGAACAGAAAATCGAGAGCGAACAAAAAACACGATCTGTTTTTAACGAAACTAAGACAAAATCAGAAGGTTATCGAGCTAGAGTAACTTGGCCTCAAGGCTTAATTTTGCGTTCCCAACCAACGACTGAATCCGTTCGTCTCGGTGCGATCGGTTACAATGCTGAAATTATCGTGCTTGAAGAAAGTCAAGATTCAGAATGGCAGAAAATTCGTCAACTCCAAAGCGATCGAGAAGGTTGGATTAAAGCGGGAAATATTGAAAAAGTCGACCCTTAGTTATTAATTCTTACTATTTTTATTTTCTGCATCTTGTTCTTCGGTAATGGGAGGAAAAGCATCCAATAAATCGCTTAGCCTTTTTATTTCTTCTTCTAAAGGTTTTTGTTCTATATCGAGCGAAGCATCATCGTTATTTTTTATTCGATCGGATTCTAGCTCGAAATCTAAATCTAAATCTAACGGTTCGTCATCAAAGGAAGGCAAATCTTCAAAGAAATCAGCTAATTGTTGAATCTCATCGTTATTGTCTTCTAAATTTAAATCTGTATCGGGAAGAGAGGGATTATCTGGAGCGATCTTTAATAATTCTGTTAATCCCGATCCAGTCCCTTCAGCAAAAGAATCTCGATCGTTAAAGCTTTCCCCATCTATATCGAAAGAAGGAAGACCTTCTAAAAGATCTTCAAAAGCTTCAGTTTTAGTTTTTGTTTCTCCTTGAGCAAGTTCGAGCTGTTGTAATTGATTTTGGTATTCTTCTTTAAGAGAATTAACCGCCTTTTCTAATTGAATTTGATGAGACTCTTCTAATTCTTGGATTTTAGCTTGATGAGACTCTTCTAATTCTTGGATTTTAGCTTGGTGAGACTCTTCTAATTCTTGAATATGAGTTAAATTAGATCTTTCTAATTCTTCAATTTTATTGAGATTTTCCTGCTCTAATTCTTCAATTATGACTTGATTGGTTTGCTTAATTTTTTCTACTTCTTTGCGAGTTTCTGTTTGGCTTTCTGCTTGCAAAGACATTACAGTATCTCTCAGTCTACTTTCATAATCTTGTTCCGATTGTTCTAACTTTTTTTGCATTTGTTGTAGCTGTTTTTCTTTGCGATCGATTTTGTTTTTTTGAACGAAAAATAAAACTGCCGCACCAATAAGAAAACCAATAATACCGCCAATTGCTAATTGCATTAGTCCCTCCAAAGTTAATTATTCATTATAATTGCCAAGCGTCAAGCTCTAAATTGCAATTTTATAATGACTCAGTCGTCGTGCTTTTGAGAATAGATCGGTCGATCTTAGCTAAACATCCGTAGTAAAATCGACTACCAAAATAAATATATAAATTGAATCATAATTATTGTCCTAAAATCAGTGTAACTTTAACTTGCGATCGGATCTGCAGATTTTGTTTGAAGATCGCAGCTTAATTTTGAGATCGATCGCGATTGTTATTGCCTAAGATAGCAAAACCAATGCCAACCAGTTCGATCGCTCCTCCCAACAATACCAACAAAGAGGGAACTTCAGCAAAAAATAGCCAACCCAGCATGCTAGAGCAAATCGGCTCGAATAACAAAGCTAAAGCCACCATATTCGGAGATAGCCAAGCTAAAGCCCAATTAAAGCTCGTATGACCGATTAATTGCGAAAAAACCGCCATTAAAAACACAAATAAGTAAACTTCTTCATCGTAACCAAAATATCCAGAACCAAACAAAATCGGTAAAGGCAATAAAAGGATCGCTGCTGTAGTATATGCGATCGGAGCATAAACATCCACCTTCAGACCATTTTGTTGTGCCAAGCGACCAAAAATCAAGTAAATACTCGCGAAAATACTCGCCACCAATGCCAGAAAATTACCCAATAAAGGATTAGAATATTGACCGACTACCTCGTTACCTCCCAAAGCAATTAAGATCGCCCCAAAAATAGCGATCGAAATTCCCGCGATCGTCAATTTACTGAGTTTTTCTTTCAACCACCACCAAGATAAAATCGCCACCCAAACAGGATTTATGGTTACTAAAGTCGTCGAAGCTGCGATCGAAGTAAAAGACAATGAAGTAATCCAAATCGCAAAATGGCTTGCCAAACACACTCCAGCACCACCAGCATAGTAATATGCTTGAGAATTTGCTTTAGCTTTGCCGATCTTTCGCCAAAATGGCAGTATAATTAACGCCGATATAATTAAACGACTAGCAGCCAAAAATAAGCTAAAATCGACTCCTCCCCCTCCTCTGGCTAAAGTAGACAGTCGCACGAAAATAGCGGCACTAGACACGCCAAATACACCTAGGAGTAAAATTATGATTACTTGCCATTGTTGGGGTTTTTTCATTGGGAGAGGAGAATATTAGCAGCTTTTTACACTCAGAAGTAGCATCGAGATCTTCAAGAGATAACGATCGCAAACAATAAACAGATAATAGTAAAGATTATGTCGGAATTACCATCACTAAATACAGCAACTATCTGGGGAATAATTAAAGCAGAAATTGACGATAATACCGCCAATCGATTGGTTTGGCATTATTTGGGTTATCGTTACGATCCTGCTCGAGAAAATTGGGACAATAGTAACGTTTCTCAAGAATGGCGATCGCAGTATCCAACTCCTCCCGATTTTATCGCCGATCGCCCCCCAACGGTTAAATTAACTCGTTCTATTCCCAAACCAAACAAACAACTTCTTAAGGAAAAATTGGGTTTTCAAGGTTATAAAATAGGCGAATTTACTCCCGCACAAGCCCGTCGCGCTACTATGGCTAATTGGCTACTAAGTTATATGGTAGAAAATGACATCGAAATTAATTAGTTTATGTAGAAGTATTTTATAAATCTACAGGTTCTAACCACTTATATTTTGGATCGTAAATATAAACTCCATTTTCTAGATCTGCGGCAATTTTTTCCAGCCAAGAACGAAAATTAACAGCAATTAATTCTCGATCGTTACTATCGTGCCATAAGGTAATAATTTGTCCGTAATTACCATTTACATCTGGATCTAGATCTAAACAGTAATTGTCTCCAGAGCCATTACAAGCTATTGGAATCCATTTACAATTCCAGCAATAATCTATTTTTATTACTCGATCGAGTTGACAATTGCTATAAAAATCTTCAGGATCTTTAAACTCACCAGCATCAAATAATTCTTTCCAAATGTTCCACTCATCGATGATTCTTTGTAAACTAATAAGCTTAAAACGATCGCTCCAAAGAACATTAATTTCTTCTAAGCCATTATGAATTAAAATAAGATGCTTTAAAATCTGCAGGAAATTCTCCACCTAAAATAGCTTCTGTTTCTTCGATCTCTTGTTCGCTAGCAACCGATCGTAAACTATTTAAAATTTCTGGAGCGTTTATTTTTAACCAAGCTTCAATCCGATGCCAAATTAGATCCATAATTTTAAAATTAGACTGAGATAATAATAAAATTTAAAGCGATTATCTCACCCAGAAACTCAAAGAAGCAGAGAAATAAATAAATATTTTATTGTATTGTTATATTGCTAAAAACAAAATTTAAAATTTTTTCTCAACACTGCCCAAGTCAGAGCCATCTTTAAAAATCAAAATATAAAATATTACTGTTAAGTTGCTTACTATTAATAATTGGTT
>CAYWIH010000119.1:0-15702 GCA_964458305.1 uncultured bacterium
TAGCTTTTTGCAGTTGTTGTCTTCTCTTTTGAAATTGTCTCCTTCGGTGTTTAACTTCTTTGCCACAAAACAATAAACCGAACCTTTTTTTTGGAACGGCTGTAGCAATTTGGTTTTGACCCCGATCTACTCCTACTCTCGACGTGCTATTAACTGAAAGAACTTCCTCAGTTACAGTGATTAGGGCATACCATTTTTTACGATGTTGATAAAGTTTAAGAGTTCCTTTAGTTAGATTTTTATCTCCTGCAAGTAATCTATTTAATAATAATTCCCAATGCTTTGAACTAATATCGATGGGGACTCGTTTAATTCCTTTTAAAGTGGGAAATGATACTGAATAAGTCTCGCCCTTTTTAAATAACCCCCAATTTTGACAATTTACTTCTGGAGGTAATAACTTAAACTCTTTAGTCTTTTTCCCCGCTTTTCCTTTTACTTGTCTGATAACCTGATTGGCTAAAGCTGATTTAAGATTGGTGATTACTTTAGCCGTAGTTAGCTTTTTTCTCAAAGAAGCTGAAAGCTTTAAAAGTTCATTAGCCAACTCCGTACAAGCTGCCGTCGTCGCGGCAAACAATTGTGCTTTGACAGCATTAAGGTTGTGGAATTTAAGCTTGAGGGTGCGAGTGACTTTCATATCCTAATCATACTATAATTATGTCTATGGGTCAATCTTATAGACATAGCAACACTAGCGTATCTCTAATCAACTATCATTTCGTCTGGATTCCACGTCGCAGACGCAAAGTTTTAGTTGGTGAAGTGAAAAAGCGTCTCACAGAATTAATTTATGAAAAAGCGACAGAGTTAAATTGCAAAATCGTTAGTTTAGCCATCGAATCAGACCACGTTCATTTATTTCTTAATTGTTTACCGGATCTTGCACCCAAACAAATTATGCATCGCATCAAAGGTTATTCTTCTTATATCTTAAGAAAAGAATTTCCTCATTTAAAACGAATGCCTTCTATGTGGACTCGCAGCTATTTTGTTTCGACTGCTGGCAATGTTTCTAGTGAAACGATTATTCGTTACATTGAAGCTCAAGGAAAAAAATGACGGCACATAAATGTGCCGGGTAGGATTCATCCCACCCCTAAAAGGTGGTGGGCTTTCTCCTGCCCGTTCTGGTTGTAAATTTTGTAAAATTAGATTTTTTGCTTCGAGCGACTGTTGCATTTCCATTAATTTTTGTTGTAATTCTTGAGTGCGTTGACGCTCTTGTTCGTATTGTTCGCTAAATATTTTCTGTTTGGATAAGCGCGTAGAAATTGCCGATAAAACTTCTTGACGAGTAAAAGGTTTGGTTAAATAATCGTCAGCACCAAGATTCATTCCCGATCTAATATCTGTTTTATCCGCTTTAGCAGTTAGAAAGATAAAAGGAATAGATGCAGTTACAGGATTTTCTTGCAAAATCGATAACACTTCATAGCCATCAATTTCTGGCATCATTACATCGCAAATAATTAGATCTGGATAATTATTGTAAGCCCAAATAGCTCCGATCGAACCATTTTCAGTTCCGTAAGTTTCATAATCTTCGGCCTCTAATAATTCAACCAAATTTTCTCTAACTGGAAGTTCGTCTTCGATCACAAGAATTTTAGTCATCAGTTTAATGCTCCTTTATTTATTATTGATTGATAATGGCAAGGCGATCGTGAAAGTAGTACCTACATTTAATTCACTTTCAACCTCGATCCAACCGCTATGTAATTCGACCGCTTTTTTAACGATCGCCAATCCCAAGCCAGTTCCAGAAATACTACCTACATTATTAGCTCGATGAAAAGAATCGAATAACTGATGTAATTCTTCTTTAGGAACGCCAATACCGTAGTCTTGAACCTTAAAAATTACCTCCTGTTCTCGATGTATTAAATCGAAATTAACCGTATCGCTATCGGGAGAATATTTAATCGCATTAGACAGTAAATTATTGAAAATAAACCGTAATAATTTCTCATCCGCTTCGCCATTGAGAGGAGATCGATCGCAATTAAATATAATTTGATGGGTGTTAGTGGTAAGTTGAATTTCTTCAATTAATTCTCGACAAAATTCCTCAAAATCAAGCGGTTTTGGCTTAAAATTAAGCTTGCCAGCCTCTGCTTTGCCTAATAGTAAAACATCATTTAACAATCCCGTCATGTGATTGACTGCTGTTTGAATGCGATGAAGGTGAGAAGTTTGTTTTTCTTGAGTCCATTTGTGAGAATAATGTTCTAGCAATTCTGAAGAAGAAAGAATAGTTGCTAAAGGAGTGCGAAACTCGTGAGAAGCCATCGAAATAAATCTTGATTTGAGTTCGTTAAGTTCTTTTTCTTTAGCTAAAGCATTTCGCATATCTTCTTCGATCCGCTTGCGTTCGGTAATATCGCGAATGATTGCCATAGTCTCATTTTCTCCGCTAACAGCAATACGTGCTTCATAAAAAACTCGTTCTTTTGCTTGATGAAGTTGGTATTCAAAAACCTCTACTTCCTCAGTTTTTAAAGCCTCTCTAACACAAGCCATCATTGATGAAGCTATTTCTGGTGGTAGAACTTGCTTAATTTGTTTGTTTAAAAATTCCAGTTCCGATAATGGAGGATAACTATTTTTAGGAGCTTTAAAATTAACTAAAACACCATTGCTATCGATACGAAACATCCAATCAGGAATCGCATTTAATAAAGCCCGATTGGTAGCAATACTAATGCGTAAAGCTTTTTCTGCTCGTTTTCTTTCTTGAACTTCCTCGAGTAGTTTATTATTTGCTTCTTGAAGTTCGGCCGTGCGCTCATGTACTCTTAACTCGAGGCGATCGTGAGCTTGTTTAACTAATGCTTCTGCTTCTTTACGAGCGGTAATATCGTTACTGACAAGCAAAAAACCAGTTATACTATTGTCCTTATCTCGCAAAGGAGTCACCGAAACAATTACCGGAAAACAAGTCCCATCTTTGCGAATGTAGATCGATTCGTGTTCGTCAGACTCTCCTTGTCGTGCTTTGGCTACCAATGCTTCAAAACGCGGTAAAACTTGTTGACCTAGATCTGTGGATAATTCGATCGCCTGCTGTTTAATTTTTTGTTCGGGATAAAATTCGATCGCGTTTACCTTACCAACAATCTCTTTTGCTGAATATTGTAGGTTTAATTCTGCTGCTTTATTAAAGCTTAGAATCATTCCTTCGAGATCGGTAGAAAAAATCATATAACTAGCACTATCTAGAATGGCACGTTGCAGCATTGTAGTTTTTTGTAATGCTTCTTCGGCTCGTTTGTGTTTCGTAATATCCACCAGATAAGATCTGATTAACTCGCTCGAGGGAATATAGTGAATATATTGCTCGAATATTGTTTGACCTACTTGAACTTCACGAGTTATTGTTTGTTCCTGATTGCTTTTTATGATTTCCGTTAGGCAACAAAGAATTGGATGATTTAGTTTCTCTTGCCTGATATTTGGAAATGTTTGAATTGCGTTAGGATTGAGATATGTAATATTACCAGAAATATCTAGTTCGATAATAGGTTTTGAAAATAATTCTGGAAATGAAGCTAATCTTTCAACTGCTAATTCGGTTGAATTTGTTTGTTCGTTAGACTCAGATCCAGTTAAAGTAAGACGAGGGTTTTTTATACTCGATAAAAAACCTGTATTTTCCTCGGGATTTTCTAAGGCTAGCATTTCTTCTTTTTGTTCGGTATAAACCGCATAATATCTAGCACGTACTTCTTTACCAAAAAAGATTTCATCTTTATGGTGAAGATCGTGAGACAAACATTTAGAACCGTTTACTTTGATGCCGTTAGTGCTGGGTTTTCCCTGTAAATCACCATCGATCAAACGAAAAAAATGGTTAGAATCTGATGGCTTAGTTAATCGCAGTAAGGTAGCATGGTGTCGGGAAATCCAAGGAGATTCCAAGACGATCGAGTTGCTTTCTCCTCTACCAAGAGAATAAGTAGCAGCTTTGAGAATAATGGTTCGCTTTCCTTTATTATCTTCTACTACCAGAATGTGTTCTATCATTTTATTTTTAAGTAATTAAAATAATAATTACTTTCTCAAAATTTTTAATTATTTACCATCAAGATATCAAAATAACAAAGTGGTTTTTGTTTTTCGAACAATACCATGTTAAAAATAAAAATCTACTATAGCTATCAGTGTTTTCTGGTAATAATATATATTTAATTAATAAATTTAGTAAAATATGCCGTTAAAAGTTTTCCTTGCGATCGAGTAAGAGTTGCAGGTTATTCAACGCAGTCAGAACTTTTATCTCCTGCTAAACTAACGGGATTAAATGCTAGTAAATATATTAAATTTCTTAGTGTTTATTAGGTAAGAGTTGAAGGTTAGTAATTTTTTACCTTTTTCCCTTACCCTTTTCCTTATCTATCGATCTTGACGAAAACGATCGCCCATTCTACGATTGTATCTTTCCCGACGTTCCTGCATCAGTCGAGCAAATTCTTGACGCTGTTCGGAATTCATAACATCGAGCATTTCTAAAGTACTTTCAAAACGTAAATTTTCTAATTCTTGTCGCATTTGCATATATTCTCGATGCTTAGCGCGAATTTCCGAATTACTAGCAGTTCCGAGCATACTTTTTAACTCTTGACGTTCGGCCCTAACTTGCTCTCGAAGAGGAGCGTATCTTTGTTGGTATTTTTCCCTAATTCTTGCTATTTGATTTTTTTGATCTTCGCTGAGATTGAGTCGCTCGAGAAAATTACCGCGACGATTTTCTTTAAATCGATCGCCCCGATTTTGAGCGACAATGCGATCGCCATTTTCAAAATTATTAGCAACAGCATTAGGAACGGAAATATTAATTACAGAAACAGCACAAAGAGCTGCAAAAAGAGAAAGATTGCGTAATAACATGATATTTTACCTCAAAAAAATTCGATTTTAATTAATTAGCAGAATCGGCATCAATTTCACGATCGCTTAAAAGAAAAAGATCCTCAGAATAGGTTTCGCCAAAAGTGCCATCCCAATTATTAACCATAAAAGATTCTAATTGCGCGTTAGTATAACTTGGAGCAGACAAACGATAGCTAACAAAAGAAAAGATACCGCCGATAATTGCAGTAGATGCGATCGCAATTATTGGTTTAATTTTAAGAGAATATCTCCTTTTTTCTTCCCTCTCAATAATTGCCATTAACTCAGCTTCAGTATTAGCAGATCCTGGGGGAGGAACGGGACGATACTGCTGTAAAAAAGCGACTAAATGTCGATCTTCTTCTTTAGATGGATTAAATTTACTCATAACGAAACTCCTTGGTCTTTAAGATACTTCTCGATCGCTTTACGGGCATAAAAAAGTCTAGATTTAATCGTACCCACAGGTAATTTTAAAATTTTTGCTATTTCCTTTTGGGGTAAATCTTCCAAATCGTGCAAAACTAATACGATACGATGTTCGAGACTTAGTGTATCTAAACCGCGTCGAATTAAATCTTGATAGTGTAATTGCATCAGATCGGGAGAATCTTCGGGTCGAGAAGCAGTATTATTTAATAATTGTTCCTCCTCATTAGGTTCTGCTGTTTTTAGCCGCATCCGAGCCAACTTAGCCAACTCTCGCCGGCGATCGGTTGCCACGTTCCAGGTTATACGATAGATCCAAGTAGGGAAATATTCTGGTTGGCGCAGTTTTGGCAATCCTTTCCAAGCTCTGAGGAAAACTTCTTGCAAGAGATCTTCTAAGAGATATTCGCCACAAAGTTGGTAAAGAGTAGATCTAATTCGCTGGTGATAGCGTCGGTACAATTGACGAAAGGCAGATCGATCGCCTTTTCGACATCGTAATACTAGATCTTTATCTGTTGTCGTCTCAGCACAGCAATCATCAGCTAATACCTTTAACATCGTTCTTTTCTTGTTTATTCCCTTTTTTAGACTGAGGCGATCTTAAAAAGGTTCAGAATAGAGAATTTGATTTAAGTAAGTTTTTAGCTTACTTACGTAATCGATCGATCTTGAGACCCATCTTTTTACGTAATTTATCTGATATATTAGTAGATGTTAAACTCTTCTTAATCGTCCTATTACTTTTAAAAAAGTAATTTTCAAAGAACAAAATTGTTTGTATCGAACGATTTAATCTTATTTCGATGAAGAGTTATGTATTGTTTTTTTATTGAATAAATAAAAGCTAGAAGGACAATAATTAATAATGAGCGAGCAAAAATCTAAAGAATTACCTCTCTGGGTACAAGACAGAGACAAAGTAATTGCAAATGCAGGTAGTGAAGTAAAATGGCGCGAGCAAGCACCACCTGACTATACTATGCAAAAAGAATCTTTTGCTAAAGGAAAAAAATACAATCATCCAGAAGGTTCTTTAGAAGCACTCGTGCAAAATTTAGTCAGAACCTTTGAGATGGAAGTATCTCATAAAAGTAATCCTCAACAGTGGTTATCTGTTGTCGCCGATCGATTTAAGATTACAACTAACGGCAAACAAACCTATAACGCCGAAGATGTTGCTAAAGAAGGAAGTTACAATCTATTTATCGAACCAACGGAACACTACGATCCCAAACAAGAAACCTTTGAATCTTCTGCCGAACTTTTTCATAAAGCTTTTCCTGAAGGATTTTTGTGGGAAGTAAGCGAGGTTATATCGGGGCCGCCAAAAGTTGTATTTAAGTGGCGACACTGGGGTGAGTTTACCGGCCCTTACAAAGATTTTCAGCCCACAGGAAAAACCGTAGAAATCTGCGGAATCTCTGTTGCTAACGTTACCGAAGACTTAAAAATTACTACTATGGAACACTATTTTGATAATAGTGCTTTCTTGAGCGATCTAACTGCGGGCTGTCCCATGCATAAAAATGGCAAATCTTAACAATCAGTTAAGTCATAAGAAATATAAAATTTTATAAAGAGACTAAGAGATCGAGCTAAACCAAAACAAAACTAGATCGATTCTTTATAAAAAACTATCACTCATCTCGGCGATATGCTTTCCCTGACTCAGAAGGTACAGATAGGTCGAGGTGAGTTATTTCTAATGGCAATATCTCAAAACAAAATTAAGCTACAAATATAACTAGAAAATTACTCGGGCTGAGAAAACGTGTCAATCTCAACAAAGTGAAAAAATAAAGGTAAAATTACATAAATAGTTTTAAACGATCTTCTTAATTGTAAAAATAGTTACTAGATATTTAAAAATTATGGTGGATTTACAAAGTAGCTATGATCCCATTTTAGTCAGTTTTTCAATATTTATTGCTGTTATTGCTGCATATACCGCACTAGAATTAACAGAAAGAATTAGCAGCAAAGGAAAAATAAGAGTAGGTTGGCTGTTGGGTAGCTCTTTAATGATGGGAACTGGCGTTTGGTCGATGCATTTTGTGGGAATGCTAGCCTACAATATTGGCATACCAATTGGTTACGATTTGACAACAGTAATAATTTCTTGGATGCCAGCAATAATTGCCTCTGGAATAGTGTTTTACTATCTCGATCGAGGCTTTTCAAATAC
Organism: uncultured bacterium; assembly: GCA_964458305.1. Lineage (GTDB taxonomy): Bacteria > Cyanobacteriota > Cyanobacteriia > Cyanobacteriales > JASJDA01 > JASJDA01. The sequence continues at coordinate 7,511 of CAYWIH010000119.1, forward strand.
GTTCGAGCTTTTGCGGGCCGGAACTTTGATGGGTGCAGGAATTGGAGCGATGCATTATATTGGCATGGCAGCAATGCGAGTGCCAGCAAGTATGCACTACGACTATATTTTAGTTGCTTTATCGGTTGTTTTTGCGGTGATTTTATCGACGGTTTCCCTAGCAACAGCTAATTATGTCGTCAAAGGATTTCTCGATCGAGAAGAAATCAAAATAGCAGGTAGTTTTTTGATGGGAACTGCTATTAGTGGAATGCACTACATCGGAATGATCGGAGTAGGTTTTACTCCCACATCTTCCACACCAAGATCTTATATAGAAATAGCTAATACTGGTTTAGCTTCTACTATCGGCATAATAACTATATTAATGATTTTTGGAGCTTTAATTGCTTCTATGAGAGCGCAAAAAATAGATTTGCAATTAATGACTAAAAAGCTAAAGAAGTCTTCTGTTGTTTTAAAAAATCTCAATCAAGAACTAGAAAAAAGAGTAGCCGCTCGTACCGCAGAACTTGAAAAAGCAAAACAAGCAACCGAACAACGCCACGCCGAACTAAAACAAGCGCAAAGAGAAGCGATCGCTAAAAACGCTCAACTTCAGCAAGCACAACAGGTTGTTCTGAATAAAAATAATCAACTTCAACAAGCTAAAGAAATTGCTGAAACTGCTTCTAAAAGTAAAGATATGTTTTTAGCAAATATCAGCCACGAATTGCGGACTCCTCTCAATAGCATTCTTGGCTATGCAAAAATAATGCAGCGAGATACAAACCTCGATACTAGCCAGATCGAAAATTTAGAAATAGTCGAGCAAAGCGGTCATCATTTACTAACTTTAATTAATGATATTTTAGATTTTTCCAAAACTACTGCTGGCAAGATGGAAATCAATCGCACCCCAATAAATTTACGAAATTTTTTGGATGAAGTAATTGGGATTGCTAAAATGTGGGCTGATGAAAGACAGCTTTTACTAGAACTAAAAACTGACGAAAAATTACCCACTAACATCAAAGCAGATAAGAAAAGACTGCGACAAGTATTGACTAATTTGCTCAGTAATGCAATTAAATTTACTTTTTCAGGAAAGGTAACTTTAAGAGTTACGGTTTTAAAAGATATCAAACAATCTATAAGCAGCAAAGTCCAACAAAAGCTACGTTTTGAAGTGGTAGATACGGGTGTAGGAATGGACTCGGAGGAATTAAGTAAAATCTTTTTACCCTTCGAACAAGCAGGGGATATAAAATCTAGAGTGCAGGGAACTGGTTTGGGCTTGTCTGTGAGTAAAGAATTAGTAGAATTAATGGGAGGAGAACTTAAGGTTAAAAGTCAATTAAGATCTGGTTCGACTTTCTGGTTCGATCTAATTTTCGATCTTGTAGAATTAGATAAACAAGCAAACAAATCCAATAAAGAACATAGAACAACTGGCACAATATCTGGTTACAAAGGAGAATCGCGACGGCTATTAATTGTTGATGACAAAAAAGATAATCGAGATTTGTTAATCAAAATTCTTAGACCGATCGGCTTTGAAATAGAAACAGCAGCTAACGGTCAACAGATGTTGGAAATGACAGCTTTTCTAAGACCAGATCTAATTTTGCTAGATTTATTTATGCCAGTTAAAACTGGTTTTATATCATTAAAAGAACTGCGCCGAAAACCTGAGTACCAAAATATTCCGATAATCGTGATTACAGCTAGCTCTATCACTAGGGAAATGAGTCTTTATCTTGATTGTGAAGCTGTTTTACACAAACCTATTGATGAAGAAGAATTGCTATTGAATTTGCAAAAGTCTTTAAAATTAGAATGGACTTATAATAAAGTTTCTTCTTCGATCGATGTTTAATTACTTTTAAATCGAATAAAAAAATCCCTCTAAAACTATAGAGGGAATTAGTTTATTTAAAATCGAGAAATATCAAACAGAAGCAGAAACCGGATCGTTATCTAAAGGCTGAACCCGATCGAGCAGTTGTTGCAGTTGTTGTCCTTCGATTACTTCTTGCTCTAAAATGATTTGAGAAATTTCTTCGAGTAAGTCGCGATTGTGTTTGAGGAGTGCGATCGCTTGTTGGTGACCGGTTTCGACAATTTCTTTAACTTCATCGTCGATCGCTTTAGCAGTTTCGTCGCTGACCATACGGCGAGGGTTTCCCATCATACCGTTGCCGAGGAATTGATTTTGTTGACCTTTTTCGTAGGCTAAAGGCCCCAATACCTTACTCATACCGTAAGTTGTAACCATTCTTTCGGCGAGATCGGTAGCCCGTTGTAAGTCGTTAGAAGCACCAGTGGTGATGCTGCCAAAAATTACTTCTTCTGCGGCTCTACCCCCTAACATGGTAGCAATTTGGTCGTGTAATTCCGACTCGTCGAGTAAAAAGCGATCTTCGGTGGGCATTTGTAAAGTGTAACCCAGAGCAGCCATCCCGCGAGGTACGATCGAAATTTTGGCTACTTTACCGCCACCTGGTTTAGCCGCACCGACTAAAGCGTGACCTACTTCGTGATAAGCGACGATTTTCTTCTCTTTTTCGTTAAGAACGCGAGATTTTTTCTCTAAACCTGCTACTACACGCTCGATCGCTTCGTTTAAGTCTGCTTGAGCTACTTTGTCTCTTTTGTTGCGGGCTGCTAATAATGCGGCTTCGTTAACTAAGTTTGCCAAATCTGCACCAGCAAAACCGGGGGTACGGGTAGCGATTTCTTTTAAGTTAACATCGTCACCTAATTTTACTTTAGCTCCGTAGATTTCGAGAATTTTCAAACGACCGGAAAGATCGGGGCGATCGACTAATACCTGCCGATCGAACCTACCGGGGCGCAATAATGCCGGATCTAGGGTTTCGGGGCGGTTTGTTGCTGCTAAAACGATAACTGTTGCGTCTCCAGCACTAAAACCATCCATTTCGGTTAATAATTGGTTGAGAGTTTGTTCTCTCTCGTCGTTACCGCCGATAAAACCGCCGCTAGAGCGAGATTTACCGATCGCATCTAATTCGTCGATAAAAATGATACAGGGGGCTTTCTTTTTGGCTTGTTCGAAGAGATCTCTAACTCTGGCCGCACCCGCACCGACGAATAATTCGACAAATTCCGATCCTGAAATACTAAAGAATGCTACTCCTGCTTCTCCTGCTACTGCTTTAGCCATTAAAGTTTTACCAGTACCTGGAGGCCCGACTAATAATACACCTCTGGGTATTCTCGCACCTATATTTTTATAGCGATCGGGACTTTTGAGAAATTCGACTATTTCGGTTAATTCTGCTTTGGCTTCTTCTACCCCAGCGACATCATCAAAGGTTACTTTCGTTCCTTCTTCTTCTACATATACTTTTGCTTTGCTTTTAGTTAAGGATAAAGCACCTTGAGGCCCGCCACCACCACGATTGAGGAAAAATTGCCAAATAGCGACAAAGATTAATGGTGGTATTACCCAGCTTAATATATTTACAAACCAACCGGTTCTTGGCGGTGGTGCGGCTGCAAATTCAATTCCTTTATCTTCTAGACGTTGGGGTAATTCTAGGTCGAAAATAGGGGTAGTTCTAAGAACTTGCTGACCTTCTTCTGCTTTAAGTTGGTAGCGAATTTCATTTTGACCGACTGAAACTCTTTCTACTTTTCCATCTTCGACCTGATCGATAAATAGACTGTAGGGTACTTGAGGAATGCCAGGGCCGAAAATTAGGGGGACTAGTAAATTTGCTAATAAGTATAGCCCCGCTCCCCAAAGCAAAATATTACCAATTGTGCGATTCCAAGATGGTTTTGGATTATCTTTAATAGCCATCGCTATCCATTTTTTATTAAATATTTTCTTTCTCTAATTAATCATTGTAAAATTTATTATTGTACCTTTGAAGTTCTCACTTTTTCGCCCTAACCGTAATTTATGGTTCGGTAATCTCTCATATCTTATTTTGACTCGATCCCCGCGATGTTTTTGCTCGCTCGCTTGAATTTTTGTCAAAAATATGTTTGTTTCCATACTATAAAAAAATACTCGAACTTTTTTTAAGTATTTTTTGTTGGATTCACTCTCAGTTTTTCTACTTATTAAAATATCGCTATCTTGATAATAAGTAAATCGAATTTAAAAGATTTTATCGCGCGATCGAGGTAATTAAGAAACAGTTTCGAGGTATTTAACTGCTTCGGTACATCCCAAATATCTAGCTTCTTCTAAAGGAGTAGCATAATAGTCTATTTTAGTTTTAACGGATAGATCTGCACCGCGATCGACTAATATTTTCAATGCTTTAACATCATTTTTTGCTGCGGCCATATGCAATGCAGTCCAACCATTCAAACCAATCAGATGAGTTGGTGCGCCATAATCTAATAATAATTGTAAGATTTCATATTTATCTTCTTTATTCCGCTCGATCGCACTAAAAATAACACCATATCCTTCCTCGTCGACAAAATCCAAATTTACTTGTTGAGATAACATCCATTCAATGACTTTTTTAGAACCACAATCGATCGCATTTATTATCCAATTTCGACCTATAAAATTATCTTTTCCATCGGGAAAATTATCGTGAGATCGAGCTATTTTTTCTAATTTTTCTAAATCTCCTGCTATTATCTTATCCATAATATAATTATAGTTTTCTCGCTCTTTTTTCATTTTTTTATTTTCAAAATATTTCGATCTATTTTTAACTGATGATTTTTTTTATTGAGAAAGTGCAAGCAATATAAAACTGGGAGAATTTTTAAATATTTTAGAAAAACAACCAGATCGATCGGATTTATTTTGTTTAAAATGAAAACTTCGTTAGATCGATCGCCAGAAATAATAAAAAAGATAATTAATATTTAATTTCTGCTCGTTTGCGATCTAGATCGACTTTGACTAAAAACAATTATAATCATCTTCCTCAATTTTGATTCTCAAGATTCTATTTTGTGGACTATAAAGATATCAAAATAAAAGTTTTATTGCAGCGATTTAAAGAAAAATTGACTCTCGATTTAAGTGCCAGATTTTTTTTTGCAAAATATAGAAGTTAAATAAGATAAATTTACCCTATGAAATAAAAAAATGAGCCAATTACAATTACTTTTAAATAGCATTGGCAAAAGTTTTAAGACATTTTTTTACTGAACTCTAGAAGTGTTTTTTTGAATCTACTCGCAAAAGTATCCTAAATTTCATTTTTTAAAAAAATAAGTAACGAGTAGTAAACTTATCTTAGTTAAACTAATTTAAAATTAATTTAAAACCAAAACAATCATTACTCGTTACTAAAAAAACTATTCGCCAGTAATAGAAAGACCTTCGACCCAAACTCGAGGACAAACACCACTAGGAGTTAATTCTGCTTCCGCTTCGACAAAAACGATCGATTTTAAAACCTCTAAAAAATCTCCTGCTACCGTAGCCGAAGCAATACTAGTACGCTTACCTTTTTCAATTACCCAACCATCAAAAGGAAGAGAAAAAGAACCCTGCAAAGAATTTACACCCGCGTGTAAAGCTTGCAAATCATCAATTAAAACCACACTTTCCGCAGTTTCTAAACTATATTCGCGAGCGGCTTTTTCTCCGGCAAAAACGTGATAAAAATTAGGACTTACAGTTACTTTCGCCCCAATGTTAGCATTACCAGTCGGTTCGGCATTCATTCGTTTAGCAGTGACGCTGCTGTGTAAAAAATTACTCAAAACGCCATTTTTAACTAACTCTACGCGACGAGTTGGAGTACCTTCACCGTCAAAAGTTTCCGCCGAAATATTATCGGGATGTAAAGCATCATCGCAGACACAAAGTAAAGGAGTTGCTATTTTTTGCCCTAAAGATTCGGGAGTAGATAAACTTTGTTTGTCTAAAATACTTTGAGCGTTAAATAAATTAGAAAAAGCCCCGAACAAACTTAAAAAAGCTTCTGGAGAAAAAACAACGGTATATTTTCCAGTTTTAATCGGTTGATAATCTAAATGAGAAATAGTTTTTTCTGCTGCTTCTTGAACGCATTCGTCGATCGCCAAAGTATCCAAACCGCGACTTACTTTATAAGATCCTGCACTGCGAGGTTTTTTACCTTCAACAGAAGTTTTACTATACATATATACAGAAGCATAGGATCTTTCTTCTCCTCTGATCGCTCCATCGCTATTAAGATAAAAGCGATCGACTTCGCGCTGAGCGATACCATTATAAGGAACTCCGACAATAGCCTCGTGAGCCTCAATTAATTCTTTTTCTGCAGCGATCGCTTTTTCTAGTAAAATCGATACATCGGTTGGAGCGACTACTTCTGCACTGACATCGGCTGTTTTTGCGGTAGCTTGGGGGCTAAAATCGGGTACGTGTTCGGTTACGCCAAACTGACTCGCTTCTAATGCGGTAGAAAGGGCTAATTCTATGCCGCGATCGTCCACATCGGTAGTAGAGGTGACTCCCATAGTATTATTTTCATTCCAAACCCGGACGATAACGCTCGATCGATTGGATGCTTTGACCTGTTTTGGATCGCCTTGGTCTACTTGTACGCTAGTCTCGTCTATAGATGAACCGTAAATATCGTATTTTTTGATTCCCAGTTTGTTAGCGCAATTTTCTGCTAATTTTGCTATTTCCGATACTTTTGCCATATTAATCTTAAAATTCGATCGATCTGTTTATTTATCTATTATTCCATCCAGGATAGAGTATTTGTCATGTGGACATCTTGCATCGAACATCTCGAGTCTCAAAGAATTGAAAAAATTACGATCGATACCTCATCGGGAAAACTTACTTATTCAGAAGCGATCGCATTGTGGCAAGAAAGTAGTGCTTTTCGCTCGTTTTTCAGCTCTTTATTAGCCCGATCGGCTTTTGCTGCATATTTTTGGGAAACGCCGCCAATTACCGATAATAGCGTCAATAGAGCCTTTGAATTTGTTTTAGTCGATAGTCGGCAACTAGATAATATTAAACCCGATCCGATCGCTTTTAAAGAGCATTTTCAGTCCGATCGAGAGATCGTGGTATTTAATAATAGAAGAAAAGATGCTTTACTCGTCGCACCTTGTCCGATCGCCAAAATATCCGTTTATCCTCACTTGGGAAAGTTTATTAGAGAAGCACCAGAATCGCAAAAACAAGCATTATGGCAAACTTTAGGTCAACATATCCAACAAAGACTTAATTCTCATCCCCTCTGGGTAAATACGTCGGGTTTGGGAGTGTATTGGCTTCACATTAGATTAGATTCCTCTCCAAAATATTACAAATTCAAATCTTACAAGTAATAAAAGACTTAATTGATACTAAAATGGTCAGAGGTCAGACATAATAAACTTTTTCAACTTTTTTCGTATTATTAAATGAAATCGCTATTATATTTTTCTATTTCTGAAAATTAGTATTACCCTCTTATAATTACTTAAAAGCAATTGGATAAACTCGAGTCTTAAAAGAAGCTAAATCTGGCTTTTGGGTTACAAAAGCTTTGACATAAATATTAGTAATTACGTCAAATTCACAATCTTCTTTAAATAACCCTAGGCTCATTTGAGATCTCATCTCTGAGGGATCGAACATTAATTTTAATTCCCAAGTGTAATTTATGCGGTAAACTGTGTTTGGCTTTAAGTTTTTCAACTTTCCATAAATACGATCTAAAGGTTTACTAATAGGTTTGCCAGCAAATTGGCTGATAGTAACATCCCAAATATCCGAACCACCAAAAATAGGTTTTTTACCTTCATTATCCCTTGTTTCTGTAAAACGACCGCATTCATCCGCGTAGATCATGAATATGAGATCGTACCAATTCGATTCTGAATGATTGTAAATGATAATATCATAAGTTAAATCGCGATTTTGCTCGTCATCATAATTAGGTTTTAAATCTTTGACATTTTCATGAATTACTTTAAGCTCTTCACGATCTAAAATCAAATATTTTTGTTTGGTATGTAATAATGAATTTTTCTCTTCTTCGCTTATACTGCTATCGATAAATCGAGGATTAAGCATATCAATTTCAATCAATTCAAGTTTATTCGATTCGAACACTTGTTATACTCCTTACAAAATGAATTATCGTAGTCTATATCATTATGGATATAAAGCTAAACTTTTGCTTAAATTTTTTATTTTTGTTTGAGTTCGACTAAACTGAGGTCGTCAAATACTTCCTGTGAGCCTAAAATTCAGCAATTTCGTATTTTATAAT
>CAYWIH010000120.1:0-1243 GCA_964458305.1 uncultured bacterium
TATTATCCGAGAAATGGCCAAAGAAAATGAAGATTGAGAACCTCTCAAAAAAACACCTATCCTGACTTCAGATTTTATCGAGTCTTTAAAAAATTATTCTCATAATAATGGTAAAAGTTTAATCGCTCGCTCTTAAAATAAAACAATTTTGATAAAAGTAATCTTTTTTCCTAAAAATAAATATCAAAATATGCTTGAAATCCTACATACAATCGAGAAGCTCCCAGCTTATGAATATCTTTTTTCAGTAAAGTTAAAGAAGACAAATATTTAACGGAAAAAATTTTTTTAGTTAAGAAGATAACATAGTTATTGTTTAGAGCTGAAAAAATGTAAATAAAAGCTAAAAAAATAGCAAACTACTCGATCGCAAAGAGGATGATAAGATTAGATGGATCTTTTTGTTTGTAAATTAAAGGACTTAACTTATGAAAAAAATTTATTTAATTGGTTTGGGGGCGATCGGAGCGATCGCGGTTTTAATTGGTGCTATTTTATTGCCAGGAAATGGATTGGGATTTTTAAGTTCTAATAGCGATCGAGAGCCAGCTTTACAAGCACAAAATTCTAGCAAAATAGATCCCAATTTAGAAAAACAAGTATTAGAAATTATCAGAGAAAATCCCGAAGTTATTCTCGAGTCGGTGCAAGCATATCAACAACAACAGCAGCGATCGCAACAACAACAAGCACAAGAAGCAAGAAAAACATTTTTTAAAGACATAAAAAATGCGCCTAATAAAATTATTGGTGATTCTCCGACTACTGGCGCAGAAAATGCCAAAATAATATTAGTAGAATTTTCTGATTTTCAATGTCCTTTTTGCGCTAGGGCACACGGTACGATAAAACAATTTATGGAAAAACGAGGCGATGAAGTAAAATTAGTTTACAAACATTTGCCTTTAGCTCAAATTCATCCCCAAGCAATTCCTGCTGCTGAAGCTTCGATCGCGGCACAAAAACAAGGAAAATTTTGGGAATATCACGATGCTTTGTTTGAAAATCAAAAGAGATTGGGAGAAGAATTATATTTAGAAATTGCTCGAGATTTGAACTTAAATATTAATCAATTTAACAGCGATCGAAAAGCAGCTAGAGAGATAATAGAAAAAGATGTTGCTCTGGCAAGAAGTTTATTTGTCAACGGTACGCCGACATTTTTTATGAATGAAGAAACTTTTTCTGGTGCTGTTAGTTTATCGGATTTAGAACAAACATTGGAAAAGGTTAAAAAATAGTA
>CAYWIH010000120.1:1343-12214 GCA_964458305.1 uncultured bacterium
CCAATACCGACGTAGCGGAAACCTATTTTAATTAAAGCATCGCGATCGAGGAAATTTCTCCCGTCAATGATTACAGGATGGTGCATTAATTGAGCCATTTTGCCGTAATCTAAAGTTAAAAACTCTTGCCAATCGGTAACTAAAACTAAAGCATCGCAGCCATCAGCTAGCATTTCAGGATCGGTTTCGATAATTACTCCAGATAAACCGTGACTCATCCCAGAAGGAGAGACGATCGGATCGTAAGCCTTTACTTTAGCACCGAGACGGTTGAGTTGTTCGATTAAATTTAAAGCGGGTGCGTCGCGCATATCGTCGGTATCTGGCTTAAAAGTTAAACCCAACAAACCGACAGTTTTACCCTTGAGAATTTTTAATTCTTGCTGCAGTTTTTCGATAACAATTAAACGCTGACGCTGGTTGACGCTGACTGCGGCTTTCATTAACTGGGCTTCATAACCGTAATCTTCAGCAGTGTGGATCAAAGCAGATACGTCTTTAGGAAAACAAGATCCGCCCCAACCGATGCCAGCTTGCAAAAACTTGCTGCCGATGCGAGAATCCAAACCGATACCCTTAGCCACTTGAGTAACGTCAGCACCGACGCGATCGCAGATGTTGGCAACTTCGTTGATAAAGCTAATTTTAGTCGCTAAAAAAGCATTAGCAGCGTACTTAATCATTTCTGCCGAATTGAGATCCGTTACTACTACAGGTACGGGTGGTAAAGATTTATCCTCAGCAAAAGCGCGATCGACCAGAGGGGCGTATAATTTTTGCATCATTTCGATCGCTTTTTGGGAATTGCTACCTAAAACGATGCGATCGGGGTTAAAAGTATCGTAAACTGCGCTTCCTTCTCTTAAAAATTCAGGATTGCTAACTACATCGAAATCTGCTTTAATTGCTTTTGGAGTTTCCGAAGCACCTCCGGCTGTGACTAGAGATTTTTGGCGATCTGCCACTCCATCTAAAACGATCGATCGTACCCAATCACCCGATCCGATCGGTACTGTAGATTTATTTACTATAACTTTATAATCATCGCTATTGAGATTAGCACCGATACTGTTAGCAACTGCTTCGACATAACGAGTGTCGCTTTCTCCGGTGGGTAGAGGGGGAGTACCTACAGCGATAAATAAGATTTCTCCGTGATTTACTCCTGCTGCAATATCGGTACTAAATTGTAGACTTCCTCGTTCCATCGCATCGGTCATTAATTCTGACAACCCTGGTTCGTAGATCGGAGATTGACCGGACTTCATTAATTTTACTTTCTCTTCGTTATTATCTATACAGATAACATCGTGTCCGATGCGTGCGAGACAAACACCCGTAACCAAGCCAACATATCCAGTACCGATGACACAAACCTGCATATATTTTTACCTCTTAGAACGTTAATTTATTTGTTCGGAAATTTTAGAATCTTCGATTCGTTTTCGAAAGTCCTCTATTGTCATTTTTAACCCTTCTTGAAGGGAAATAGTAGGTTGCCAGTTTAAGATCGTTTTTGCTTTGGTAATATCTGGTTGTCGTTTTTTCGGATCGTCTTGAGGTAGGGGTTTAAAGGCTAATTTTGCTTCTGGGTTTACCATATTTTGAATGGTATTAGCCAATTGTAAGATAGTATATTCGTCGGGGTTGCCTAAATTGACGGGGCCGATATAGTCTCCATTCATCAGTTTCATCAATCCGTCTACGAGATCGAAAACGTAACAAAAACTTCTAGTTTGAGTACCGTCGCCATATACTGTTAAAGGATTGCCGCGCAAAGCTTGAGAGATAAAATTGCTAACTACGCGGCCGTCATTTTCTAACATTCGCGATCCGTAGGTGTTAAAAATTCTAGCCACGCGGATATCTACTTGATTTTCTCGATGGTAATCGAAAGTTAGGGTTTCGGCCATTCTTTTACCTTCGTCGTAGCAGCTACGAATGCCGATACAGTTGACATTTCCCCGATATTCTTCTGGTTGAGGATGTACTTCTGGATCGCCATATACTTCGGAGGTGGATGCTAATAAAAATCTGGCTTTAACTCGTTTGGCTAAGCCTAGCATATTCAAAGTACCGACTACGTTAGTTTTTACTGTTTTAATCGGATTATATTGATAGTGGACTGGAGAAGCGGGACAGGCTAAATGATATATTTGGTCTACTTCTAAAAGAATTGGTTTGGTGATATCGTGTCGAATAAATTCAAAATATGGGTTGCCAAACCAGTGTAGGATGTTGCGTTTGTGGCCGGTATAAAAGTTATCTAAACAGATTACCTCGTTTCCTTGTGCCATGAGGCGATCTATCAGATGCGAACCGATAAAACCCGCACCACCAGTGACTAAAATTCTCATTTGCGCCGATCTATGTGTTGTGTTTCGATCGCATTTTAACTAAATTTGTGCCTTTTTTTATGTGTTTCAATTTTCTTTAATTGAAATAAAATTTTGCATTTTTTTACGGGTATCGCGATCGGCCCCACTGTCTAATAAAGTCTCTAACAGTAATAAATCTTGTCGATCGTTTGTTTGTTTCCATTGACTCGGATCTCGATTTAAGATTGCTTTTGTTGCGATCGCACCTTCTTTAATTGTCTCAAATCTATGTTATTTTCCAATCGCTGCTTTTAGCTATTTGCATCGCCAATATACTCATAAATAGTATTTCTTTGTTGGTAAGGGCGATCGATCGATCTAATTGCTTCTTGAAGGGTTTCTACTGCCATACAAGTGCCTCCTTTTGCCCCTGCCATAGTTGTAATGTGTTCTTCCATTAAAGTACCGCCAATGTCGTTGCAGCCCCATCTGAGGGCCTCTTTTGCTCCTTCTAAACCTAGTTTTACCCAACTGGGTTGATGGTTGACGATCGATTTGCCTAAAAATAAGCGGGAGACTGCGGTTAATAGTAAAGTAGGTTGTAACTGGGGCTGATTGGTTGCTACTCTTTTTTTTAGGGCTGCTGGGGCTGATTCGCCGACGAAGGGTAATATAATAAATTCGGTAATTGCTGCGGGATATTTTTCGCTCAGGGCTTTTTTTTGCAGCGATCGCAGTTGTTGTAAGTGATTTATTTGCTCTCGGGCTGTTTCGATATGTCCGCACAACATGGTGCTAGTTGTCGGCATTCCTATTTTATGGGCTGTTGTAACTATTTCTAACCAAGTTGCGGTATTTATTTTTTCAGGACAAATAATTTTTCTAATGCGATCGTCTAATATTTCTGCTGCCGTACCTGGCATCGATCCTACTCCGGCTTTTTTTAAGGCCAAAATAACGCGATCGAACTTTATTTTATCTTCTCTGGCGATAAATTGAATTTCTTGGGGCGAAAATGCGTGAATGTGGAGTTGCGGATATTCTTGTTTGATGGTTTCGATTAATTTTAAATAATAGGGCAAAGATTGACCTTTTATTTTTGCTTCTGGGTTTAAACCTCCTTGAATGCAAATTTCTGTTGCGCCTTTTTTTACTGCTGCTGCTGCTTTTGCTAATATTTGAGTATTATTTAACCAAAATGCCCCTTCTTGTTGCGCGTCGCGGCGAAAAGCACAAAAGCTACAATGTTGCTCGCAAATGTTAGTAAAATTAATATTGCGATTGATAACATAAGTAACGGTATCGCCGACATATTTTTTCCGCAAGCGATCGGCTGCATTTTTTATTTCTGTAATTATTTCTGGATCTTTTTGGCTTAAAAGAGTTATTCCTTCTTTTGCTGATAATTCTTCAGTTCGATCGACTTTTTCTAAAATTAATTCTATATTTTTACTGCTAACAGCCATAATTTTAGCTTTGAATTTATTTATTCTCAATCTATAATTTTAATCGATATTGACCGTTATTTTTGCTAAAATTTCCCAGACAAGTTTAATAAATAAATTTATGAAGTCTGAAAATCTTATTTTGGCTGAAGATATTAATACCAAAGCAGAAAAATTAAGAGAATTAGCTAAAACTGACGACGAAAAAGTTCTGGCTGCTATTGTCAGAAATCCGAATACACCCGTAGATCTTTTAATTGAATTAGCTGGAGAATGTTTAGATGAAATAGGTGAGAATATTGCTTTAGATCTTATTTTATTCGAATATCCTAATTTTATTAAGGATATATCCGAGGAACATTAAATATTTTAGAAAAATTAGCTAAAGATGAAGATAGTAAAGTTAGACAGGGAGTAGCTGATAACAAAAATGTTCCTAGCTTTATTTTAGAAACATTGGCAAATGATGAGTTTAATTATGTTAGAAAAACAGTAGCAATACATAATAATACTCCTAGTTTTGTTTTAATAACACTAGCAGAAGATAAAGATCGAGAAGTTAGGGAAACAGCACTAAGAATTTTAAAAATATCAAAAAAATAAGCTTTTATAAAAGATCGATCGCAATTTTGCTACTAAAATCTTGAGAGACTGTTAATAAATTAATCGATCGAGTTTTAAACCAAACAAAAATAAAATATTTTTTAAATTAACCAAAAACCTTATTATTTCTGATTTCTGATTTCTAAATTAAGTCTCTTGTTGCTTTAAAGAAACAGTAGTATTATCCTTCTCGAATATTTTTAGGTATGCCGATATTGGAAAGATTGCCGATCGCTTTGAGGTTTTGAGTGCGAATTAATTCGTCAAAATTTAAACTCGATCGACCTTCAATTTGAGCTGCTTTTTCGATCGCTTCTAACAAACATTTTGCTGCTTCTGTTTCGTTGTAACCTCTTCTGGTGGCTACTTTTATTGCTGCTTCGTCGGCAATTAATAATTGCTGCAAACTACGATTGCTGCGCCAAATTTGACTGGCTGCGATCGCCGTCAGGCCTCCCGATATTACTATTCCTAATGGATCTGCTTGTAATAATTCCGAACTGAATCCTAAAAAGCCGACTAAGGTTATTGCTTGATACCAGTCGATTTTAAACCATTTAATCGCGATCGCGCGGCATACTATTGATAAAATTAATAAATCTCTTTGTCCTCTCGATAACTTTTGCCAGAGATCGAAGTTAATATAGATCGGTCGATCGCCTTGATTCCAGGGTAAGGGAAAAGGTGATAATATAAGCTGAGGCTGTTCGGGTTTGCTGACTATTTTGCAATGCATTCTTCCGGTAGCTGGCATTACGTCGAGCAAGCGATTAATTTCAGAGTTGAGATCCATTTGATAATTGGATGGCGATCGCTGGGATTATTTTATCAGTTAGTCGATCGCAAATCTCAAAAATTTTTTTGACTTTTAGGCGTACTCGTTATGAGTATGTTCGAGAGCGGTACGGGTGATATAGCAGTATTGGTAAAAGGCTTAAATCCCAAGGAAAAGCTTTCTGCGATAAATCTATCTTAGGAAGAATTGTTTTAAAATCTAGATCGGTATAATAGGAGGGAAACGAGTGCGTAGTATTACTGAAAAAAGATTACTGAGAAAATCGGTAGATAAAGATTGGGTAACTATCAATACGATTACCGTTTATTTATGAATATTTCTTTAATAAAATAGTCTAAATCTGGCTTTTGACTTGACAATAGTATTACTTAAATAATATTCGAGTCGTCAATTTGAAGAAGTTATATAGCCTTAGAGATTAAAAAAAAGTAAGCGATCGCTTGAGAATATTCTCGGTAAAATCGGTTAAAAAACTTGACAATTGCTTAAAAAAATTATCATTTGTTTTGGTTATAGTTGCAACTTTAAATAAGTACACAAAAATTCGCTAAATACTAATTCTAAAGGATAGGAAATAAAAATGAATTTTAATATTAATAAATATCTTTATAAAAAAGCCAAAAAAATAGTATCGGGGTTATTGGTAGAGTCGACTCAAAGCGAACCTTTAAGCAACAATGGCAGAGGATCGCCCCATAAAGGAGTAAATTTGAGCGAAGCCAATTTAAGCGAAGCCAATTTAAGCGAAGCCAATCTCAGGGGAGCAAATTTAGTTCAAGTAGATCTCAAAGGAGCAAATCTGAAAAGAACGGCTTTAAAAGGAGCTAATTTGAGCGGTGCTGACTTGAGTTGGGCAGATTTGCGAGGAGCGGATTTAAATGGAGCTAATTTGAGCGAAGTTGACTTGAGTTGGGCAGATTTGCGAGGAGCGGATTTAAATGGAGCTAATTTAAACTGGGCTAACTTAAGAAAAATTCAAATCGATCGCAAAACAATAATAGGAAGTAAATGGCATAAAGTTTGGCAAATTCTCAATCAAATAACAGAAAATAAAGATTTAGGTGGTTTAGATTTAAGTGAAGTTTATTTAGGAGGAGCTTATCTTAGGGGAGCTAACTTAAGTAAAACTAATTTTAGTGCTGCTAACTTGAGTAAAGCTTATTTAAGTAAAGCGAATTTAGAAGGAGCAGATTTAAACCAAGTAAATTTAAATAAAGCTTATTTAAAAGAGGCAGATTTAAGATGTGCTTACTTGCGAGGAGCGGATTTAAATGGAGCTTATTTGCGAGGGGTAAATTTGCAGTGGGGCTATTTGCGAGGAGTAGATTTAAGAAAAGCAGACTTGAGTCGGGCAAATTTAAAAGAAGTAAATTTAAGCAGTGCTGACTTGAGCGATGCTATTTTAACTGAAGTAGATTTGAGTAAAGCAATAGTCGATCGAGCTAAATTCAGCAATAACCTGGGTTTATCTGCGGCCGATCGAGCTTCTCTCCAAGCAAGAGGGGCAGTTTTTAACGATAGCAATAATAACCCAAAAGACGATTTTTTTACGGAGTCTAAAAATCAACAGAGACCCGAAGTTGCTCAAAAGGAGTTGTTTGGATCTACTAACAAGGTCTCTAGCAAAAGTAGTTCTATTTACCTGCAAATATCTTAAATTTTTTTAACTGATTCTCTTGAGAGTAATTAAGCTATGATGGATCGAGATTATCGCTCGCTGCTCCAGCAAAACAACGTTATTGGCTGGAATCAATGGAGAAAGCAACACCTCCAAATTGAATTAGATTTGCGGGGATTAAACTTTAATTGGGCAGATTTAAGCGGTGCGAACTTTGATGCAGCTAATTTGATCGAAGCTAATTTTAGAAAAGCCAATTTAATCGGGACTAGTTTTATTGCGGCTTCTTTAAAAGGAGCTAATTTGAGCGGAGCAGATTTAACCAGAGCAGATTTAAAAAGAGTTTGCTTGTGTTTTGCCGATCTGAGTTTGGTTAATTTGTGGGGTGCGGATCTTCGGGAAGGAGATTTGAACGGAGCAGATTTAACCAATGCTTGTCTCGATCGCGCTAATTTAACTAATGCTAACTTGAGCGGTGCGGATCTCACTGGTGCGAACCTCAAAGATGCCGATCTCAAAAATGTCAATTTGAGCGGTGCGGATTTGACCGATGCCAATTTAACTAATGCTAACTTGAGCGGTGCGGATCTCACTGGTGCAGATCTTTCGGGGGTTAATTTAGCTAAAGCTAATTTAAAAAAAGCAGATCTGCGGATGACTTTGACTTAGAAGCTAGCAACGCCGTTATTAGAGTGATGTTCGGACTGGCGATCGGAAAATACGGGAAACACGGGTTGATGCCAGCTAATTAGTTGTGCCAAAGTTTTCTTTAGTTGAGTGCGACAGACGATCGCATCGACAAAACCGTGCTGTAATAAGTATTCGGAAGTTTGAAAGTCGTCGGGTAATTTTTCCCTTAAAGTTTGTTCGATTACTCTACGTCCGGCAAAAGCGATCGTAGCTTTGGGTTCGGCAATGATTATATCTCCGAGCATGGCAAAAGAGGCGGTTACTCCTCCGGCGGTTGGATGGGTTAAAACGGGAATGTAGAGCAATTTGGCTTCTTGATGGCGGGATAAAGCACCGGAAATTTTGGCCATTTGCATCAGGCTTAACATTCCTTCTTGCATTCTCGCACCGCCAGAAGCGCAGATAATAACTACTGGGAGGCCTTCTTTGGTTGCTAGTTCGATCGCTCTGGTGAGTTTTTCTCCCACTACCGACCCCATGCTACCACCCATAAAACTAAAATCCATTACGCCCAAAACTACTGGCAAACCGTTAAGCAAACCCGTTCCGGTTTGAACTGCGTCGGTGAGGTTAGTTTTTTCTTGATAGTCTTTGAGGCGATCGGTGTAGGGTTTGCGATCTTTAAATTTCAGGGGATCTTGAGGGTGTAAATGTTGGTTTATGGGTTGCCAAGTTCCAGCATCGATTAGTTGGCGAATTCTTTGGTTGCTATCGACTCGTAAATGATGGTTGCATTCGCTGCAAACCATTTGATTTGCTTGCAAGTCTTTGGTGTAAGATAAAACTCCACATTTAGGGCATTTTGTCCACAAACCGTCGGCAATTTCTCTTTCTTTTTGTTGTTGGATGTTAGGTTCGGATTTTCTTCTGTTCGCAAACCAATCAAATAAAGACATAAAAAACTCGATCCGTTGAAAATATTTATTTAAAGTGAGCTTAGCTGAGTGGGTTGAGCTTTTCTAACTGGTTAAGGGTTAAAAAAAAACTTAACTGAGTAAAGTTAGATCGCTAAGGATCTATATTATTTTAAACTTGCGGAAAGAATAACTTGAAATAGGTAGATAGTATATTTTCGCCCCAAAAAATAGTTAATGCTGCACCCATTGCTAAAAAAGGGCCGAAAGGCATGGGATTTTGTCGTTTGAGTAAACCTAAAGTCATTGCTCCTCCGCCGATAAAAGCACCGAGAAAACAGGCAATAAAACCAGATAAGAGCATATATTTCCATCCGATCCAAGCACCTATCCCCGCCATTAATTTACCATCTCCTGCGCCCATTGCTTCTTTTTGTAAAATTACACCAGCAAAAAAACGAATCCCATCTAAGAGCCAAATAGCGAGTACCGCGCTGAAAATAGCCCAAAACAAACTATTTATTAATCCCGATATACCGTTATTTTGCCAGCCGATCGCCCCTTGAAAGATTAAACCCAATACCAAACAAGATTTAGTTAAAGGGTTGGGTAAAGTCATGGTATCGAAATCTATCATCGATAAGGATAACAACCAGCTTAAAAAAACCCAATAGCCGATAGTATATAAGGTAAATCCGAATTTGAAAAATACGAGTAAAAAGATTATTCCCGTGGCTGCTTCGATCGTGGGATAGCGAGGAGAAATAGGAGTTTTGCACCAACGACAGCGACCTTTTAACCGCAACCAACCAAAAACGGGTATGTTTTCAGTTTTACCGAGTTGATGGCCGCATTTAGGACAGCGAGAGGGGGGATAAAGAAGGGATAACCCTTCTGGAATGCGATAAATTACTACGTTTAGAAAGCTGCCGATCGAAGATCCGAAAGCGAAGACGATCGCAGCAATAATCGTGTCAATTAAGAATAAAATATCCAAGGAAAAATATCAGAACCTAGCCTATTACCCAATTTACTAAAGTTCTGACCCCGAAGCCAGTGGCCCCGGAATTATTGACACCATTTTCTTTGTCGGCCCAAACCGGCCCGGCTACATCTAGGTGCGCCCAAGGAGTTTCTTTGATAAACTGTTTGAGGAATAGGGCTGCGGTAATCGATCCTCCAGCGCGAGGGCCGGTATTTTTCATATCGGCGATCGGAGATTTTAAGCCTTCAAAATATTTTTCTTCCATCGGCATTTGCCAGAATTTTTCTCCGGCTGCTTCTGCTGCTGTTTTGAGATCGGCAGCTAATCCGTCATCGGTACTCCACAATCCAGATATATCATTACCGAGGGCAACGATACAAGCTCCGGTTAAGGTGGCTAAGTCGACGATCGAATCTACTTCTAGGGTTTCGGCGAATACTAAAGCATCGGCTAAGGTTAATCTTCCTTCTGCGTCGGTGTTGTTAACTTCGATGGTTTTGCCGTTAGATGCTGTTAAAATATCTCCGGGATGCATGGCGCGGCCGCTTATCATATTTTCGGTAGCAGCACTGATAAAATGAACTTCGACATCGGGTTTAATTTGGGCGATCGCTTTAGCCGCACCTAATGTAGCTGCAGCCCCACCCATATCCATTTTCATGGTTTCGATGCCACTTCCTCCGGTTTTGAGGTTCAATCCGCCGGAGTCGAAGGTCAAGCCTTTACCTACTATAGCGACTTTTTTCTTAGCCGTACCTTGGGGTTTGTAAGTGAGGTGAATAAATTTTGGCGGCATTTCGGAGGCTTGGGCTACTCCTAAGTATGCTCCCATACCGCGCTTTTCGCAATCTTCTTTTTCTAGTATTTCGAGGGTTAAACCGTATTCAGAAGCGATCGACTGGGCTGTTTCTGCCATTGTAATCGGCGTTAGGCTGTTAGCGGGGGCGTTTACTAATTCTCGGGCTAAAATCACTCCAGAGGCGATTTGTTCGGCTTGTGCGATCGCTGTTTCGCTGTTGGCTAAACCTAATAGATCTACTGTTTCTAATTTTGCTGCTTTATCTTCTGGTTCGGATTTAAAACGGTTATCTTGATGTAATGGTAAGATAATTCCTTCTGTAATTACTCGAGCGGTAGCGGAAGCATTTTCTTCGGCTACTGGTAAACTGATACCTAGAGTTTTGCTTTTTTCTTTTTTAGCAATGCGGGCGATCGCTGCTGCGCTGCGACGGATGCTATCTAATTTTAGATCTTCTGCTTTACCTAAGCCGACTAAAACTATTTTACGAATTTGGCTGTCACCACCGACGCGAGTAACTGCGCTACTTCCTGGTTTTGCTTCAAATTCTTCTTCTTCTATAATTTCTTTTATCGTACCGGAGAGTTTTTCGTTTAGTTGGGCTAATTCTCCGCTTAATTCTGTTTCTCCTTCAAATATACCTACAGCGAGGAGATCTCCTTTCCAATCTAGTTTTGAGGTGTCGATTCCTTGTATTTGCATTCTGTGTCTTTCGATCTTTAGGGTATTTTTATTTTCTCGCAAAGAGGTCAATCCGCAAAGT
>CAYWIH010000120.1:12314-15684 GCA_964458305.1 uncultured bacterium
ATATCTTTGATTTGTTCGTGTTTCCATCCGAATTTTAAAGCATTTTTTATCAGTAGATAGATATCCCAAGTCGTCATTAAGCCTAAATTATATTCTCGTGCTTTATTTAAAATCTTTTCGCTAAAAATATTTTCATTATCTCTTTCTAAGGGGGGAATATTTTTTTGATGATTAACTATTATCAATCCTTTAATTTCAAATGTTTGATATTCTTGCATTCTCGGCGCGAGATATCGCCAAACTTTAGTATCATCTATGGGACTTTCTGAAGTGCCAATAATTTCTAACAATAAAATTGGTAAATAATCTTTTATTTGTAAATCTTCTTGGTTATTATTTGGTTCGATAATTTCTTGATATCCAAGAATTTCAAAAGCTTTTTTCACAGCATCGATTAAAGGTCGATCTTGTTGTGTAATTAGATCGTGCCAATAAGATGATTTTTTTCTTGCTTCTGCTATTAAATTTTCTAGTTTAGATAATCTTTTTTCGTGTTCTGCTAAAATAATTGCTAATTTGTTTTTAACTTTTTGAATTTTAGGTATTTCATATTCTGGCAAATAAAGCCAATTTTTACTACTTTCTTTTGAGATTTTTTTACATAAATCTGGAATAATTTTAGGTAAATATTCTGTTATTAGTTTAAATAAAAAAATTGATTTACGATCTAAATCGGGAATATTCGGCAATAATAATATAAGTCCTTTACCTGCAGAAATTTCATTTATAGCCCCAGAAACAGTTAAATTCTCTGCATTTCTTGCTAATCTTAACCATTTTCTTTTTATTGTGTTTTTTACTGGATATACTGAACAATAATATTGAATTACATTTTGATATTCAGATAATAAATTAGATATAAATGATTTGTCTGATATTATTTTTGTGCCAAAACTTTTTCTTACATCTAAATATCCCGAACTTATTTCAGATAAAAAAGAGTAGTTACTATGTTGTATTTCTTGCTTTTGGTATTCATTTATACTTATATTTCCGATGTTTGATAAATACCCTGTAGTTTTCTTTAAACTAGTGATAACTATACTATTGACAAAAATAATAAATATTCCGCCATTATTGTAAATTCGATCGAAATCTTTTCTCAACAAATCCATAGATAAAAATCTAGGATTAATTATTCCTGATGAATTTGGTTTTGCTAAATAAAAAAATTCACCAAAAACATTAGGCTTATTTTCAACAGATATCGACTGACATAGATCGATTATGACTACTTTTTTATCGGTTAAATTTTCAGGTAAATTATGATTGGGGATAACTGGAAAAAATTCATGTTCTATAGAAACATGATAAGGATTACCAAAAGTACCCCATTCGATATTAAGTCCGCAATTTTGTAATTTAGAAACGATAGTGCGATCGAGATCGATACCAACAATTTCAGGATGAGGATAGATAAAATCAGACATAGTAATGCGATCGAATATTTTTACCGCAAAATTTTTAAGTAAAATAGCAGCTAAAATATAGATTACAACTATTCAATGTTAAACGCTGTTTTTCGCAATACTAATAACTGTAAAGAACAGAATTAAACAAAAATCTCGTATAAAGTCTGGAACACTAAATACCACTTAACAACAGTCCAAAAAGACTTATTTCTATGACTGTCTAAATTTCTGCGAATAGTAATAGTTTTTGGATGATCTTTACCTAACTTATCCGACATAATTTGATAAGCTTCTTTATATAAAGGTTCGGCTTCTTTATACATTTTCTGAGAACTGTAAACTGCTGCTAAATTATTCAGAGTTTTAGCGACATCCAAACTATCTTCACCGAGTAATTCTTTTCTCAGTTCTAAAGCTTCTTGATATAAAGGTTCGGCTTTATTGTATCTTTCTTGAAAATAGTAAATCATCGCGACATTATTAATAGACTCGACGTATTCTAAACTATTTTCTCCGAGAACTTCTCGCCTGATTGTTAAAGCTTCTTTATACAAAGGTTCTGCTTCAAAATAATAATCGATCGATTGATAAAGAGAAGCTAAATTAGTCACAGATTTTGCATATTTTAATCGATCGCCCCGATTTTCAAATATTGCTAATGCTTCTAAATAAAGATTTTCTGATTCTTGATGTTTTCCTTGTTTTTTATACAAAGAAGCTAAACCATCCATGGCGATCGCTAAATCGGTATGCTCGTATTCTGGAGACGTTTTACTTAACTCTAAAACACTTTCTCCAATGCCAACAGCAATATCAAGAAATGCTTCTTCTTCTCTAGGCCAGTCTAAGATTGGTAAGCCATCTTTTGGCAAAACTTCTAATTCAGCAAACTGAGTTTTAGCCCAGTTTCTAATCGGATAAATCATTATCGGAATCACTTTAGCAATTCCCTCTTTATGTCGCGCGATCGCCCTTTCAATATCCTGACTTCGACAAAAATCTGAACTTAAAAAACTCGGACTAATTAACAATAAAATAATATCGGCACTGTCGAGTAAGGGATACATATCCCCGTCCCATTTTCTGCCAACTAGCTGACGATCGCGCCAGCTTTCAATCACTTTCAAATTTCTTAAATAAATCAGTCGATCTTCAAGAACTTCTCTAAATTCTTCGTCTTTTTTGGAGTAGAAAATAAAAACTTTCGCGCTCATTTTAATTTCTAGTTCGTGTTAACAAATGCGATCTAAATTTGCAATCTCTTCAATTTCTTTCTCTAATTATATTAATTTTTATTTATTTTGCTTGCAAAAATTCGATTTTTATTTTATGCGGTCGCCCTATTTTAGATCGAGGTAAGATTAGCTATCAATTTAGTGTACTTCTCAGAAGAGATCGATCGCCAAGACTAATAATGCTTACAAATACATTCTAGCTTTGGATCTGACTAGATTAGATGGTAAAGCAAAAAGAGGAAATCGGCACGGGAAAAATAAAGTTATTTTAAGGTCTCAAGAAATATATAAGTTGCGTTTTCTTTCTTTATTATCCCTCGGCTCTCGAACTAGTGAAATAACCACAACCTAGTCCGTTTCTGTTTAATATTGCTACACTCGATCGATGCACAAGTCAGTATAATACTTAACTAGTCAATAAAATTTAAATAATTTATTATTTTTCAGAAATAAGATTTCCAATGATTCTTAGTGCGATCGATCGTAAAGCTAGAGAGATATTAATAGAAATAATTCCTAAATATTTAATTTTTAATCAAATCAAACATAATTTAGAAATTAATTTCAATTTAAAATCTTTCAATATAACTTTTAAGTACTGCTAAATCTGTATATGAATCGGCAATATTCATCAGTTTTTCGCTAGTCATTGCTCGCAAACTAACTAATTCTACCCTAGCACCACGATAAGTAACAGTATCGATCGCCTTAGTTAAATTCCCA
>CAYWIH010000121.1:0-15630 GCA_964458305.1 uncultured bacterium
TTACTAATGTAGCCCCTTTCTTTTGCCCTGTCAACCTTTTTTGCCAAACTTTTTTCGGTGATTGAGCGTAAATCAGTTGTAGACTGGGTTTTAAGAAAAAAATTTTTCCGAAAACCGATCGGATTGGGTGTTGGAGCGAAAATAATTGTGATACCAAACCAAATAGATAATTTACCTCCTTGGATATTAATCGACCCTTTATTACAAAATTGGTTGTTAGAAGATATAGGTAGAGGAGATCGAACTACCCAAAGTTTGTTAGTGGGACAAGTTGAATTGGGAAAAGCTGAATGGCGGGTAAAAGAAGAAGGAAAAATCGCAGGATTACCAATTGCAGCCAGAATCTTTCAAATTTTAAGTAAAAATACTAGCTTTATTACGATCGCAGCAGAAGGACAAAAATGTAGTAAAGGTGAGACGATTGCCCGTTTGCATGGAGAGTTAGACGTATTACTGATGGGAGAGAGGGTTGCTTTAAATTTAGTTATGCGTTTGAGTGGTATTGCCAGCCTTACCAGTAAATACAAAGAAAAAATAGCCGATTTACCGACTCAATTAGTAGACACGCGAAAAACAACACCTGGGTTGAGAATTATGGAAAAGTACGCTTCTTTTGTTGGAGGGGCGATCAATCATCGCATGGGATTGGATGATGCGGTAATGATTAAAGACAATCACATTAGTGCTGCTGGAAGTATAGAAAAAGCGATCGCGACGATCCGTCAAAGAATTCCTTATCCTCTGACGATCGAAGTCGAAACAAATACCATTGAAGAAGTTCGAGCTGCTTTGGATAATGGAGCGGATATTATTATGTTAGATAATATGCCGATCGAACGAATGAGTGAGGCTGTCAAATTAATTCGTCAAAGCAAAAACAACGATCGAGTAAAAATAGAAGCCTCTGGAAACATTACCCTGGAAACTATTCGTTCTGTTGCTGAGACTGGAGTAGATTATATTTCAACCAGTGCCCCTATTACTCGATCGAGTTGGTTGGATCTGAGTATGACATTAAATAATAAAATTTAATTCAAACTTTCTGCTTCACGAATACAGTTCGATAAACTTTTTTGTGGCGATCGAGACTGTATTTTTCTCTTTCTGTTAAAATTGGCAAGGGGTTAGTTGATAACCATAAATCTGGGTGAGTATTATAAAAATTTGGATGGGATGAGAAACTTTGATGTATTTGAAGTGCCAGAAATTCTACATCGGATTGAACGAAAACCATTCCTCCCTCGACTAAATATCTTGCCAAACAGTCGACTAATTGCGATCGAACTACTCTTCTTTTTCTGTGTTTGTTTTTAAACCAGGGATCGGGGAATTGAATAGTAACGTATTGCAAAACTCCAAGAGGTAAAGATTTTAATAATGGTTCGATGGAATTGTTAATATTACCGTAGAGATAATGAAGGTTAGTCAAACCCAAGCGATCTCGCTCTAGATTGGCATTTTCAACCAAAGGCGATCTAATTTCGACACCAAGAAAATTAAAGTTTAAAATTAACTGTGCCATTTCTAATAAAAATTCACCTTTAGCACAACCAATATCGAGATGCAAAGGACGTTTGGGATCGAGATAAACGTGATGCCAATCGGGTATATTTAAAGAGCTTTGATATTTTCTAGCAAGTGGATTAACGTGCTGTCTGATTCTCAATTTTGCCAAAGGATTCTCCTTATAAATGCATATTTTAGTAAATTTGCTTTAGTCAATTGTTTGTCAACCAACGTTTTTTCCAACGTTTAGTAGGTTCAAGATTGCTAGATTGTTGTTCGGTTTGTCTGCGTTCAATAATAGAAGCCGCACAATCTTGTAAAGTAGGATCGCGATAGGGTATGGCAGCGCGAGTAGATAAATGTTCTAATTCTCTTGGAGATAAAGGTGTAAGATCCAAATAACTAGCAACAGTACCTGGTGCTGGCCTGCCCAAACCAAAACTAGAACTCAATTTTAAACCGGATAGACTCAAAGCTTTACGTACCGAAGCAGCACAGGAATAAGTGGCGATAATACCTGTAGGTTTAAGACATTTTGCAACTAAATTTAAAAATTCTACAGTCCAGAGCTGAGGACATTTGGGTGGAGAAAAAGGATCGAGAAAGATAGCGTCTGCAATAAAATTACGATCGAGTACCTTTTGAATCTTTATCCGAGCATCTCCTACCAACAATGTACCAAGAAATTGAGATGTTTCGAGTCGATCGGTTGTGGTTAATTGTTTTAATAATTTTGGTATTGGTGAAGGATATTCGTTTAATAATTGACGATCGATAGCTTGAAGGGATATTTGAGGATTTATTTCCAAACCAATCCACTCAACAAAACATTTAGGATTCGTTTGCCAAATTACAGCTAAAGCAGCAGCAGTATTGTAACCCAGTCCGTAACATATATCCAACAAACAAAGACGATCGGATTTTGCTGCTTTTTGAGCTATTTGACAAGGTTCGACAAATTTGGCGATCGCTTCTTGTTTGGCCCCAAAATGGGAGTGAAAATCTTCATTAAATTCATTAGAAAAAAAAGTAAACGAGCCGTCTGCTGTTAATTTTGGTGAAAAATTGCTTCGATCTGACATATTTTTTAAAAATTTTGCCATCTATTGACTTTTTCTAAGTCTTGGGGTGTATTACAATTAAAAAGTATTTTCGGATCGGCCAGAGGTAATTCACAGACTTGATATTTTACCAACCAAGATTGAAAAGATCTGCCTCCACTAGCAATAAAATCTGGCAAGAATTTCGCACAACTCGAACGATAAAAACCACATAAAGGTTCCCAACCTCGAGACGATCTAGGTATTGCAGCGATCGCTTCACTCGGTATTTTAGCTAAATATTTTATAGATTGTTGCAAATAAGATTCGTTTAAGAAAGGAAGATCGCAAGCTAATAAAAGAACCCATTCTGTGTTTACTTTAGCTAATCCTCGGGCAAATCCTACTAAAGGGCCTCTAGGAAAATTAGGTTCTTTTGACGACACTTCTCGAATAAAATCGCAACCTTCAGGTACAATATGCTGATAGCGTTCGGGCCGAGGAGTGACAATATAAACTTCCTCAACACATTTAACTGCTACAGTGGATATTTTTTGCAGTAAAGGTATTCCCGAGATAGTTATTAAAGCTTTATCCGTTCCCATTCGGGAACTTTGCCCTCCCGCTAAAATAATAACTGCAATTGAGTTATTTTTAAGTTTATTCATTGCCAAATATTCGGACAAACCCACAAGATCGATCGAGTTTAAAGGAGTAAAATTAGCATATTTTTTTAATTTAGCAAATAATGTTAAAGTTTCCTAACATTTCGGAGAAAAAATTAATGTGAAAGATCGAGATCTATTTGCAGAAAAAAGACTGAAGCGATTAAAATTATTTATTCATTTAATTCCGGCGATCGGTTTAATTCCCTCATTATGGAAATTGTATCGCAAACAAGGCGATCGCCAAGAAAAATCGATATATCGTTTATCGGTAAATTTAGGTCTAACTTGGCTGATAACCTACAGTTTATTGTGGTTGGGAGCAGCACAAACATCTACTGTTGTAACATTTCGTCTCTTATATTTAAACGGATTGCTCAGTTCTGGTTATTTTCTGGTATGTATTATTTTAATGATACGGGTCTTACAAGGAAAATCGATCTCTCTGCCTAAAATGAAACAAAACAAGCCTGAAAAGAGTCGCAAAAATATATCATAAAATCGCAAACAGATTGGAAGTAAATAAACTTCAAAAGCGATCGAACGATGCAATTGAAATTGATAAAACTAATAGTAAACTCTAAATCATTAGTAAATTGCAAAATAATAACTAAGTTAGTAATCTAAAACAAAGATGACTGACAAACTCGATCGACAAAGAAAAAAACGTGAGGAAGTCGGTATCATTTAATCATATGTACGAGAAAGATTACTCAAAAAAAGAACGAAAGAATGCCGTACCCAAAAATGGCATGAAAATCAAAGGAAGTATAATTTTATTGGGATTGGGATTTAGTGCCTTAGCTATGGTTTCTGCTGGTATAGGAGCGTTATTGGCAATATCTCTAGCTTCCAAGCCATTACAAAAAGAACCGCTTACCCCAGAGCAAGAACGAGTATTTCCCACAGAAAAAACAGTAGCCAAAGATGTCTTGCAAATTCCAAAATTGTCAAGACCCGTTAATATTTTAATTCTAGGAACGAAAGTTCTCACTTCAGATCTAAAAGATCGATCCCAGGTCGATCGAGATCTAGGTTATCATGCTTTAGTTAATTCTTTTGAAGGTCTCAGCGATACAATTCTCTTATTGAGATTCGATCCCGATCGCCAAAAATTAAGCTTACTTTCCATTCCTCGAGATACCAAAGTATATGTAGAAGGAAGAGGAATTAACAAAATAAATTTCGCTAACTACGCTGGAGGGCCTTCACTTGCGGCTAAAACAGTTAGTCAATTACTAGGGGGGGTTAGTGTAGATCGTTATGTTAGGGTAAACGTACAAGGAATAGAAAAACTGATCGATGCTTTAGGTGGAGTCACCGTCTACGTACCCAAAGATATGAAATATGTAGATCATTCTCAACATCTTTATATCGATCTCAAACAAGGAATGCAGCATCTTGACGGTGCAAAAGCAGTACAATTTTTACGTTTTCGCCACGATCGCCTCGGAGATATTGGCAGAGTACAAAGACAACAGATTTTAATGCGTGCCGCGATCGAACAAGCACTTAAACCAAGTACTGTAGTTAAAATACCGAAAATATTTTCGATCGTTAAAGAAAATATAGATACTAATTTGAGCGGAGAGGAATTATTAGCTTTAGCTGGGTTTGCTGCAAAAACAAATCGGGCTAACCTACAAATGTTAATGTTACCGGGTCAGTATAATGGCAACGGGAGAAATCAGATCAGTTATTGGTTGCCAAATTACAAGGCAATTCATTCATTAAGCGGAGATTATTTTGGGGTCGATCGCAGCGAAAATAAAGAAATAGAATCGGCTTATAGAAGGATCGATCGAGCTTATGTCAGAGTTGCGATTCAAGATAGTACGGGCGACCCCGAAGCAGTTCAAAGTTTGATCGCAAACCTTCAAAGAGCTGGCTATCAAAGAATCTTTGTCGGCAATAGCTGGAGTCAACCCCTCAATACTACCCAAATTTTAGCCCAAAACGGGGACGAAAGATCTGCTGTGATGCTGCGTATGGATTTGGGATTGGGAGAAGTTCTCGTTCAAAGTACGGGAGTACTTTCTTCTAATGTAACCATTCAATTGGGTCGAGACTGGCAAAAATTGCAAGAATCTTTAGATCCAGGTGCAAATACCAACAGTTATTGAGAAAAAGGACTTTTAAAAGAAATTTCCCCAGAAATGCTGTTGACAATTTTCTGCTTTGTGTAAAACAAATCTAAGCTTGCTGTATTATTATGAGGATAATTGTCAAAAAATATTAAGCTTCGATCTCGATGAATTTATATTACGCCCTCGGACTTCTCCTTTTACTATCAATAGTAGCGATCGCAATTTATCTCAATAGTGCGCGTCGCTATCAATCTTCTGATTCGGTGGCCAATGCTTACGACCAATGGACTGAAGACGGTATTCTGGAGTTTTACTGGGGCGAACACATTCACTTAGGTCACTATGGTTTGCCACCAGAAGGCAAGGATTTTATCGCTGCGAAAATTGACTTCGTTCACGAAATGGCAAAGTGGGGAAATTTAGATCGATTATCTCCCGGTACTACCGTTTTAGATGTGGGTTGCGGTATTGGTGGAAGCAGCAGAATTTTAGCAAAAGATTACGGGTTCGACGTTACCGGAATTACCATCAGCCCGGGCCAAGTAAAACGCGCTCGAGAATTAACCCCTGAAGGAGTAGATGCCAAATTTGAAGTAGACGATGCGATGGCACTTTCTTACCCTGATGCTAGTTTTGACGTGGTTTGGTCGATCGAAGCAGGGCCTCATATGCCCGATAAAGCAGTTTTTGCAAAAGAGTTATTGAGAGTATTAAAACCAGGCGGAATATTGGTTGTAGCCGATTGGAATCAAAGAGACGATCGCCAAAAACCCCTAAATTTCTGGGAAAAACCAGTAATGCAGCAACTTTTAGATCAATGGTCGCATCCGGCATTTTCTAGTATCGAAGGCTTTTCAGAACTTTTGGTAGAGACTGGTTTAGTCGAAGGTAAAGTGACAACAGCAGACTGGACTAAAGAAACCTTACCCTCTTGGTTAGATACGATTTGGCAGGGCATAATTAGACCTCAAGGCTGGATCCGTTACGGTATATCCGGTTTTGTTAAATCAGTGCGAGAAGTTCCTACTATATTATTAATGAGGTTAGCATTCGGGGCTGGTTTATGCCGCTTCGGAATGTTTCGCGCTGTAAGAGCTAATGTAGATCTGCGATCGAACCAAACAGTTGAAAGTGAAACTGCTGGAGTCGGATCGACTAACGAATAAATCGCAAATGCTCTTGTCGATCGATGCCAACACTAATTCTTACCCCCCGTTACACTGAAGACTCTCAGGCCCTTTGGCGAGCTGCGATCGCTCTTAATTGGGATGTTGAGCGTTTAACTAATTGGCAGATTACCGATCGATTGCTTTCAGTTTCAGATCCGGTGTTGTATCTAGAAGCATTATTCGGGCCGGTACTTGCAGAGCAATTTGGTTTGAGACTATTAGAACCCCCAGATGATTGGCTTCCCCGGTTGCCAGAAATTTATCGAAAGCGGAAAATAGCTCTAATGTCTCTGCGATCGGCTAGGGCTATTTCAGATCCAGCATTTATTAAGCCACCCAATGACAAAAGTTTTCCCGCCAAAGTCTATCTAGGAGCGGAGCTACCTGAAGGTTATGATGAAGACTCATCTGTATTAGTGGCTGAAGTTGTTAAGTGGGAAAAAGAGTTTCGTTGCTTCTTTTTGGATCGCCAACCGCAAACCCTGTCAATATACCTTCGAGGTAACGAACTGCAACGAGAAAATGGTTTTGCAGCTTCTCAAAGCGAGTTGGAAGAGGCTGAAACTTTTGCACGGAAAGTACTTTTAGATCCGAGGGTTGACCTACCAAAGGCTGCAGTTATTGATGTGGGAGTTATTTGCGATCGAGGATGGGCTGTTGTGGAGTTGAACTCGGCTTGGGGTTCGGGTATTTATGGATGCGATCCCGAGAAGGTTTTGCAAGTTCTGCGACATTCAGCAATTCCTACTTGATTTGTTAAGAGTGCAGAAAGAATTCTTAAAATTAGATCGTTTTGATAATGTGAGATACGCGAATCGTTGTTTCTATTGCTATAAAATAAAGGTCTGCATATTTGAGTTGCAATTCTTCCCAGCTTCGAAAACAATGAAGTTATTTTCCACTAATCGAGTACTCGTACCGATCGATTTTTCTGAAGAGTCTTTTAAAGCACAGCAATTAACCTTAGATTTTGTTGAAGATCCAAATTGTTTGCACGTGCTGCACGTTTTAAGAAACCTCAACCCTGGCGATCCTGGCATAGTCTGGGATACGATGGACGATCGCACTCGTCAAGAAAGCGTTAAAAAAGCATTCTTTGAAAAATTTAACGAAGCAAAATATCAAAAAATTAACTTTACTGTCGCGATCGGCGACCCCAGCGATCGCATTATCGAATATGCTAAAAAACATTCGATCGAACTGATCGTCATTCCTTCTCACGGACGTACTGGGATCGGTCGTTTTTTCCTCGGATCTGTGGCTGAGAAGGTAGTTCGTTACGCTCATTGTCCCGTACTCGTACTGCGAAGAGACGAACTATAATTGAAATTCTTCTACTTTTTGTGCGAGTATATATTTTTCAAATGAACTACAATTTACCCCAACAACGCTGGGAAATCGCTCCGGCCACTGAAGAAGTAGATAAAATAGTTGAAACTACTGGGTTGCTGCCAATAGTAGCGCAAGTGTTACTCAATCGCGGCATAAATACCCCTGAATTGGCTTTAGTATATCAAAATCCCGAATCAGTAGAATTGCCCTCTCCTTTGGCAGAATTTACCGATTTAGCCGATAGCGTCGAGTTAATCAAACAGGCGATCGCAGACAATGAAAAAATTGCTATTTGCGGCGATTACGATGCGGATGGCATGACTAGCACTGCTTTATTATTACGCGCTCTCAAACATTTGGGGGCAGATGTTTATTATGAAATTCCTTCTCGCATGAAGGACGGTTATGGCATTAATACTCGCATCGTCGAAAAATGTGCCGATGAATTAGTGGCTTTAATTATAACTGTAGATAACGGAATTTCTGCTAAAGAACCGATCGAATTAGCTAAAGAATTAGCCATAAATGTAATTATTACCGACCATCACGATCTTCCTGTAGAATTACCGCCAGCTAATGCTATTTTAAATCCTAAAAGATTACCAGAAAACTCACCATATCGCGGACTGGCTGGAGTTGGAGTTGCTTATATTTTGGCAATTACTGTAGCTCGAGAAATGGAACAATTAACGGGCTTAACTTCTCAATTATTAGAATTATTTACTTTAGGTACTATTGCCGATTTAGCCCCTTTAGTCGATGTCAATCGTCGCTGGTTAAAAAGGGGTTTGCGACACTTAGCTGATTCTAAATTATTAGGAGTACAAAAATTAATTAAAGTTTCTGGTATTAATGAGGCACAAAAGAAACTAAAACCAGACGATATTGGCTTTAAGTTAGGGCCGAGAATTAATGCTGTTGGTAGAATTGGCGACCCGCAAATTGTCATAGAATTGCTGACTACTGAAGATGAAATTATTGCAGAAGAAAAAGCAATTCTGTGCGAAAAAACTAATCGCAAACGTCAAGAATTATGTTCTCAAATTGAATACGAAGCGATCGAACTTATTGAAAAAACTCCAATTGAATGGGAGAAAGAGCGGGTTTTAGTTATATTTAATTCTCAATGGCATCACGGTGTGATTGGTATTGTTGCCTCTCGTTTGGTCGATCGCTATGGCGTTCCTGTTTTTATTGCTACTTCTGAAGAAGACAAACAAAACTTGCGCGGCTCTGCTAGAGGGATTCCTGAATTTAATGTTTTTGAAGCTTTAGAATATTGTCAAGATTTATTAGGTAAATATGGCGGACATAAAGCTGCTGGTGGGTTTAGTTTAAATGCAGATGATTTAGATAGTTTCAAACAAAAATTAAGCGAATTTGCTTGTCAATATTTAGATCCGAAACACCTCAAACCTTTAATAAAAATAGATTCTAAAACTGATTTTAACCAGCTAAATAATAATTTATATCGGCAAATAGATAGTCTTCAACCTTGGGGTATTGGTAACGATTTTCCCGTATTTTGGACGCAAAATGTAGAAGTACTAAATCAGTCTTTAGTCGGTACAGATAAAAAACATCTCAAAGTTACTTTAGCTCAAGCCGATCGACCAAATATTATTATGAAAGCGATCGCCTGGGGTTGGGGTTGTTATTATCCTCTTCCGAAGCGGATCGATATCGCTTATAAGCTGCAAGAAAATAACTGGAATGGGAATACTAATATCGAGTTAGAATTAGTTGGTCTCAAGCTTTTTACTCCCGATCCTGCCATTAAAAAGGCCTCTTTTAAATACAAAAATCGCCATTACGATTGCAATCTTTGGGAATCTTTAAATGAATTAAGAATTAGAAACGATGAAGGTAAAATTTTAGCAATTACTAAAGGACAAAAAATCGGTTTGCTAAGAAGCGATCGAGAAAATAACACCCAGCAAGTAAATGTTACTGAGCCTCGATTCTATCATCTAATTAAAGCTGCTGTGAGCGCGCTTGAAACTGGGAAATAAAGAGCAGAGGGAGCAGGGGATGATGGGAAGGTTTGGAGATATTCAGTTTAAAATTAACACTTATGGCGATCGCTTTTGAAAGGGCGATCTCAATTAATAAACTATCCATCCAATCGCTTCATTTTCCATTGCTCTGGCTCTGCCAACTTCCCAAACTCCCGCAGCTATTAAGTCTATTAGGAGATTTATTTTATTTTACAGATCGCCACCGCGAGCTGCTAGTAAAAGGATGACTATCGGGCCTGATATTGCCACTAAAGCTACCATTGTTAATTGTAGAATTGGTTCTAAATTGAGATTGCTTATAAAATCCATAATTGTTATTTCCTTAATTACCCTACCGATCGCTCGGCTAAATTTTGCAAAAACTAATGTATATAATAACCGCCTATTTTATAATTTCTTTCATTAAAGATACAAAAATTTATAAATTTTTGTTACAAAACTAAGAATTGGGAGTAAAAACAATGGAAACTTGGCGTTGTGTCAAAAATTGCGGAGCTTGTTGCAATTTAGATCCAGTCGATCGACCGGATTTAGAAGATTATTTATCACAAGAAGATTTAGCATTATATTTGAGTATGGTAGGAGAAGGAGGCTGGTGCATTCACTACGATCGCGCTACTAGAGAATGCAGTATTTACGATCGCAGGCCGGTTTTTTGTCGGGTAGAGCCGGATAACTTCAAAAAAATGTACGATATAGATAATGAGGAATTTAACGAATTTGCGATCGACTGCTGTCGTCAGCACATTGAAGGCGTTTACGGCAGCAAAAGCGAGGAAATGATAAATTATAACAATCGAATAAAAAATAATTAAAAATATCTCTTTTTTGCTAAAAAATGTAAAAATAGCATTAAAGAAATATAAATTAAGAATACTCGTAAGTTTTTAAACGGATAATAATTGTGACCTCAATCGAGCCAGCTAAAATAAAACCAACAGACAACGAAACAGCAGAAACTAAAGAGACAGTAGACAAAGCAAAATGGGGCTTTGGAGCAGCTTTCAGCTCTACTTTTGTAACGATCTTTATCGCCGAAATGGGAGATAAAACCCAAATAGCCACCCTCTTGATGAGCGCGCAGTCACAGTCTCCTTGGGTAGTTTTTGCAGGTGCAGCAACAGCTTTAATCGCTACTAGTTTGTTAGGGGTTTTGGTGGGTTATTGGATGGCAAAAAGATTATCTCCGAAAACACTCGATATTTCCGTAGGAATACTGATGTTAGTTATTTCTGGCTTGCTAGTAGCCGATGTAGTTAGTTAATTGGGATCGGACTTCCTACCTAGATCTCTGACTTATAACCCTTTTACAGTAATATTTGAGAAAATAAATTATAATTATGGATTGGCAATTATTAGGACTTAGTTTTATCACCGTATTTTTAGCCGAAATTGGCGATAAAAGTCAGTTAGCAGCGATCGCCCTAGGGGGAAGTTCAAAATCGCCTCGAGCGGTATTTTTTGGCTCGATAACGGCTTTAATTTTAGCTAGCTTTATCGGAGTAATTGTCGGTGGTGGAGTGGCTCAGTTTTTGCCGGATAAGGTATTAAAATCGATCGCCGCGATCGGTTTTGCGGCCATGGCTATCAAGTTACTTTGGTTCGGTGGAGAGGAAGATTAGAAGAAGTCAGAAGTCAGAAATCAGAAGTCAGAAGTTAGAATGCAATACTTAACTAATCTTCAATTAATAAACCGATTCCAAGCTTTAAACCCAACTAGCTACTAACTAACGATCGCTCAATAGTTACTTAAAACAATTTTAGCTGTTGACTTTTGACTTGAAGAAAAGCGACATATTATTCTTCAGTTGGTGCGGCAAAAGAATTATCTCGCAAATCTTCTATATTCCAAAAAGCACGAGACAAAATACTATTTCCTTGAGCAATAAACTCGATCGGTTCGATATCATTGCGAACTGAACCTAAAGAGAAGGGATTGACTAAATAAATAAAAGGTAATTGTTCGGCAACTATTTCTTGAGCGCGATCGTAAATAGCTTTACGCTTTTCAAAATCTAATTCTTGCGCCCCTCGAATATAAAGATCGCTTACTTCTTGTTCCCAATCTGCTACTACTCTACCTTCAATTGGTTGAGTTCCTGGGGTAGCTTTTTGATTGAACATATGCACGTTACCGTTCACATTCCAGAGATTAGAAGCAGAATTAGGTTCGTTGCCACCACTAAAACCAAGTAAAGCACATTCAAACTGTATAGAATTGAGGCGATCGATTAAAGTATTCCAAGCCACAGGAACGAAATCTACTTTAATGCCAATTTTAGCGAGATCTTGAGCAATTTGTGCCCCCATTGCTTCGCGGGTAACATTTCCTGCATTAGTATTGAGAACGAAAGTAACTCTATTACCGCGATCGTCTAATAATTCTCCAGCATCGTTATATCTAAAACCAGCCTCTAGCAGCAATTGTTTAGCTTTTTCGGGATTGTAATCGTAAGCTCTAACGTTTTCGTTGTAAAAAGGAGATTGAAAGGAGATATGAGAATTTTGTGGTTGTCCCAACCCACGATAAATATTATTAACAATTCTCTGGCGATCGACAGCATAAGCCACTGCTTGCCTAAATTTAAGGTTATTAAACCAGCGCGACTTTATCGGATCTACTAAAGGTTTTCCTTCTCTGCTACCTTGATTGAGATTGAAGAAAAAGAAAGTCGTACCGTAAGCAGGGCCTGCATTATATATAGTGAAATTGCCTCGATCTTCTTCTCGCTTGAACAAAGAAAAGTATTCTGGCTCAATTTTTAAACCATCTAAACTACCGGATCTAAACTGAATCGTAGCTGTAGGTTGAGATTCTACTATTGCCATAGTGAGGCGATCGATATATGGTAATTGATTTCCTGCTTCGTCTTTTTGCCAATAATTAGGATTTTTTTCGAAGACTATTCGCTGAGAAGGAACGTATTCTTTAAGTTTGTAAGGCCCGCTTGCGACAATTTTCTCTACTGGAGTATTTGTACCCCAAGTCGAAAGAAATTTAAGTCTGCCTTGTTCGTCTCTTTGCTCTACTGTAGGACGTAATATGTGAGCTGGTAGGATAGATACGCCACTATTAAGTAAAAAAGGTGCAAAAGGTTCTGGTAAGCTAAATTCTACTCGCAAATCGTCTATTTTACGAACTTTGGGTAATTGTCCGCTTTGACCTATTCTGAATATGTCTCGATAACCAGTAGGAATTTCGGTATTGAACATCAGATCGTTAAGGGTAAAGACGACATCATCTGCTGTCAAAGGTTCGTCATCCGACCATTTTAAGCCTTCTCGCAACGTAAAAACGATCTTCAATCCGTCACCAGAAATATCCCAAGATTTAGCTAAACTAGGTATTATTTCTCCGCTTATAGGATCTTGGGTGACTAAACCAGAATACATTAGCCCAGCAATTCTGCTATCAGTAGCAGTCGTCCCCATGATGGGGTTAAAAGTACCTGGATCGCTCAATTCCGATACGATTATTTGCGGGACTCGATTCTCTTGGCTTACCATTTTAGAAGGGTTACAAGCAGAAAGAGAAATAGTAGAAGCGATCGCTAGAAATGTCGCCAAACAACGCCGCAAAAAACCGATCGTCCTTTTGTCTTTTGCCTTCTTGCTCCGGCGACTTGCGCCCACAGGTGGCGCGTCGGCGGTGCGCTTTTGCCTTTTGCCTTGCTCCAAAGGAGCTTTAATATTGACCATCTCTGCGTCCTAATTCGTAGACACTACAACTAATAGTAGCCATCATCGCCATACTTACAGCCCAAGATTTACCTAAACTAACTTCTACGCCCCAGTTACACATAGATCCTAATATCAAAAAGGGTATAATGCTCAACACCGAAGCATAAAGTGCATTTTGAGATTCTCTAGCCAAACGACTTTTTTCAAATTCTTCTCGAGAGATATATAAAGAGCGATCGGCAAAATTAAACCAGCGATCGAGCTGGGTAGTAATCCAATCTTTGACTGAAGATAAGCCGATGTAAAAAGCCAACGACCATAAAGTAGCCCCGGCGATCGCTACTGGATCTAGATTAATTTGAAAAGGCAGGAATTGACTCAACATTAGATATATAAAAAATGATTGCTAATTTTTCAAAAATTTTAACAAAACTCTACCTCAAGAGGCCGATCGTAATTACCATTAGCAAAAAATAATTTATATTAGCCGAGCAATTTCAATGGTAAACTTCTCCTAATCGCGAGCCAGCGATTTACTAGCTGCTTGTTCTGTATCCCCTACGGGAGTTTAAAATTATGGTCAAGATCGCTCCTGCTAAAAGCAAGTATTTCCATCTTTTACTCTCTGTTCCGGTTATATTTGCTAGTATTTGCTTGGCAGGATTTAAACTAAAACAACCAACTAGCCTAGCTTCAGACTCCCAACCCAAGGCCCGATCGGCCACGGAAATAGCCACTACTTGGCAACACGCTTCTTTTCCAGTAGAAAATTTTCAGACTTATACTTCTAGTTTCGGTTATCGCAAGTCTCCTATTACTGGCAAAACTCAATTTCACAACGGTTTGGATCTGGCCGCACCGATGGGGAGTTATATTCGTAATTGGTGGAGTGGTAAGATCGTAAAATTATCCGACAATACTGCTTGCGGTACGGCAATTTTTATAAAATCGGGTCAGTGGACTCATTTTTACTGTCATTTAAGCGGACACGTCCAAACTAATGCTAGCGGAACTTATCTACTCGATCGCGAAGGTGGAATTAAACTCAAAAAGGGTCAGACGATCGAAGCGGGTGCTAGAATCGGTCGTGTAGGTATGACAGGACGCACTACGGGCCCTCATTTACATTGGGGTTTGAAGTATAACAATAAATATGTCGATCCGGCTTTGGTATTAGAAGAAATGTATCGACAGCAAACTTTAACTCAATCTCAATGATATCTAGTTGGCAAGAAGTTACTGGTATTGTCAAAAGAGGCCATCAAGTTGCTTCGGGAATGGCAAAAAATAGTCCTTATCCTCGCGGTACTATTGAAATGCAGTTGCCTTTGTTTCGAGCATTGGGTTTAGATCTCAGTTCTTTATTTTTGGGTACTTTAAATGTCTCGATCGCACCTTTTTCTTTTACCGTTGAAAACCCGGAATATACTTTCAATCTTGTCAAATGGAATTCTGAATATCCTCCAGAAACTTTCTCTTTTTCTCGCTGCGAAATTAGCTTTAATAATATTACCAATCCGGCTTATATTTATTATCCCCATCCCGAAACAAAAATCGGCCATTTTCAAGATGATTCTATTTTAGAAGTTATCGCCCCAAAAATAATCGGCATTAAATACGGCGATCGTGTAAATTTAAAAATTAATCCTCAAGCAATAAAGATCGATCGCTCATTTTAGGACTTCTGAGTTGTAAACTTATTCTCTCTATTGGCTTCGATAAACAATATTACCCCGCAATAATCTTTAAGCGGGGAGTTAGTATATTTATTAAGCTAAATTAAGAAGCTAAATCTTTCTAATTTTAGTCTATTTCTAAATCAAAAGAAACTTCTTTAACGCCAGGAATTTCTTTTACTTTAGCAATGAGATCCTGCGCGCTTCCTCGATCGTCTACTTCGCCATAAAGTTGGACAGAACCATTAGTAACGGAAATTTTAACATCGTCATCTGTCATAGAAGAAATTTTATCTTCGATATCAGAATCGCTCATTTTTTGTTCCGTACCGCCCATTTCTTCAGAATATTCTAAACCGCTATAATGTCCGCCAGGAGTTTCTTTAAGGTCTTGTTGTTCGTTAGTTCCGCCCATAGCAGCCATAGCGGAATTGCTAAAAATAGTCCAAAATGGAA
>CAYWIH010000122.1:0-15484 GCA_964458305.1 uncultured bacterium
TGTTTTTTTGAGAGGTTCTCAATCTTCATTTTCTTTGGCCATTTCTCGGATAATAAAAGGATGATTTTCAATTATTAATTCTCGTTCTTCAAAAGTCTTTTTACTCCGATCGTCATCTGTTTATACTTCAGCAATATCCTCGGCTAGTTCCATCCGATCGTCAATATATTGAGCTAAATTAGTATAAAGACAAACAATGAATCTTTTTAAATTTTTTGAATGCGATCGATCTGTTTGGAGACACATATCTATTACAAAATAAATAGATCCGGCAAGGTATTCATTTCCAAAAATATATTCCGAATCCTCACGATCTTAGTCAGGTACTACATTTTTGAAATCATCTTGAAGTTGCAATAATTTAACTGAATCTACTAATTCACCATTAACAATTAGCCAAACTTAATTTAAAGCTAGTCTGACAACAGAATTTTTTTTATTAGTTTGGTTCTCTAAAATATTATCCTTAAGAATTAATCTTTCACAAATACTAGCAGCAAAAGCAATGCGATGAAGAAAAGGAAGCTTTTCTATTTCTGTGACTACAGCAATAATTCCGCCTTTTTATAACCATATTTTAGTCTCATAATTTATAAATCTGTTTTAATAAATAGTCGTTTAAAGAAAAAGAATCAAACAATAAAAATATGAAAATTAATTTTAAATTGCTCGATCGCAGAACTAATTACAAATTAAAAATCTCCTCATCCCCCAATCTCCCCGATCGCCCTTCAATCTAAAAAAAATCTAATAAAAACAGCAAAAATTAGCTCGAACTAGCAGAAGATAAAACTAAGCCCCCAATTTCGAGATAAAGTAATACTTATGTCCGATCCTCTATATGTCGCCTTTATCTGGCACCAACACCAACCTTTATATAAATCCCGCAACCCAGAAGAAGGTCTAGGACAGTATCGCTTACCCTGGGTAAGACTGCACGGAACAAAAGATTATTTAGATTTGGTGCTGATTTTAGAAAAATACCCCGAATTACATCAAACAGTCAATTTAGTACCATCGTTAATATTACAACTAGAAGACTACGCAGCAGGAGTTGCGATCGATCCTTATTTAGCCTTAGCCTTAACCCCAGAAGCGCAGCTCAAAGAAAAGCAAAAAAAATTCATAATCGAACATTTCTTTGACGGACACCATCGCACTTTAATCGACCCTCATCCCCGCTACGCCCAACTATATCAACAAAAACAAGCAGAAGGGAAAACTTGGTGTTTAGAAAACTGGACGCTACAAGATTATAGCGATCTCTTAGCCTGGCATAATTTATCGTGGATCGATCCGCTATTTTGGGACGATCCAGAAATAGCACAATGGTTAGAAAGAGGAAAAAACTTTACATTAAGCGATCGACAGCGAATATTTTCCAAACAGCGAGAAATAATCGGCAAAATTGTGCCGCAACACCGTTTAATGCAAGAAAACGGTCAATTAGAAATTACGACCACACCATACACTCACCCAATTTTACCCCTACTAGCAGATACCAACTCAGGCAGAGTCGCAGTACCAGAAATGAAATTACCCGAGCGACGCTTTCAAAGATCGGAAGATATCCCCCGACACCTCAAAAAAGCATGGGATATGTATCTAGAAAGGTTCGATCGAACCCCTCGCGGTTTGTGGCCCTCAGAACAATCAGTCAGCCCCGAAATTCTCCCAGATATTGCCAAAACAGGATTTAAATGGATCGTATCCGACGAAGCAGTATTAGGCTGGAGTATCAAACACTTCTTTCATCGCGATGAAGTAGGAAACGTCCTCGATCCAGAATTGATGTATCGTCCTTACAATCTCAAAACCCCTCAAGGAGATTTAGCGATCGTCTTCCGAGATCATCGTCTCAGCGATCTGATCGGTTTTACCTACGGGGGAATGGAAGCAAAACAAGCAGCATCGGATCTGATCGGACATTTAGAATCGATCCACAGATCCTACGTAAAACAACAAACTCACCCAGAAACAGCATCCTCCCAACCCTGGTTAGTGACGATCGCCCTCGATGGCGAAAATTGTTGGGAATACTATCAAAAAGACGGTTTACCCTTCCTCGAAGCACTCTATCAAGGACTGAGCCAAGAACGACATATTAAATTAGTAACAGTATCGGAATTTTTAGAAAAATATCCCCCAGTTGCAGAAATTCCCGCCGCAAATTTACATAGCGGATCTTGGGTAGACGGTAGTTTTACTACTTGGATCGGCGATCCGGCCAAAAATAAAGCCTGGGACTTACTGACAGAAGCTAGAGAAACTTTAGCAAAACATCCAGAAGCAACCGAAAAAAACAATCCAGAAGCTTGGGAAGCATTATATGCAGCAGAAGGATCTGACTGGTTTTGGTGGTTCGGAGAAGGTCATTCTTCCAATCAAGATGCCATCTTCGATCGACTCTTTCGAGAACATTTAAGTGCAATTTACCGCGCTTTAAACGAACCAGTACCCCCAATATTAAACCAACCGATCGAAGAACATATAACCAGCAGAACCGATCGGCAACCAGAAGGGTTTATCCATCCAATTATCGACGGTATCGCCGACGAACAAGATTGGGAACGAGCAGGTAGAATCGAAGTAGGTGGCTCTCGAGGTACGATGCATCAAGCAAGTTTAGTACAGCGAATTTTCTACGGCTTCGACCACCTTAATTTTTATCTTCGTTTCGACTTTAAAGCCGGATTGAAACCAGATCGAGATCTACCAGAAGAACTTCATTTACTTTGGTACTATCCCGGAATCAAATTACCGATTAAACTCGCTCCTCTAGATAATATCCCCGATCGATCGCCCCTCAATCATTATTTTCACCATCATTTAACTGTTAATTTATTAACCCGATCGATTTGGTTCGAAGAAGTAGGAATCGATTATAATTGGCACGCTCGAGTCTGTCGCGGTTTGATGGCTTTCGATCGCTGTTTAGAAATCGCAATACCCTGGGCCGATTTAAAAGTCGAACCCGATTATGCTCTCGAAATGGTCGCAATTTTAGCAAGCGACGGCAAATTTGACAGCGAATTGTCAGAAAACCGCACCTTATCGTTAATAGTGCCTTAAGCCAGAGGATTTTCACCAGAATGCTTCAATAAAGATTTAAGACTCTAGGGCAATCTTTTGAATACATTCTCAGGGATTTGAGAATCGCTCGCTGGCAATTATCCTCAAAGATTCAGGCAACCGGAGGCCGAACGAGTTAAATTGTAACGAGAATTTTATGTTAAATTTGATAGGCTAAGAAAAGCTCGATACAAATACAGACAATATATTGAGATCTAAAACCCTGCAAATTCAGCCAAAAATTAAGATAATAGAGTGTAGATAAGTATATTTGTCAGCGAGCGATCGCAACCCAGAAATCAAGTAATTAATTAACAAACAAGCAAAGAAGAGATAAAGATTATGGATCTGGTAACCCTCCAGAACAAACTAGATAACACTGCTTTTTTAGTTCTGTTTATAACCATGCTGATTTATTGGGGAGGAGCAGCCTTTCCCAAAATCCCTTACCTACAAACAATCGCCACAACCTTAATGGCCGTTGCCAACCTGAGTATGGCAGCCCTATTAGGAGCGCGTTGGCTCGAAGGTGGTTATTTTCCCCTCAGCAATCTCTACGAATCTCTATTCTTCCTCGCTTGGGGAGTAACTACGATTCATTTGCTAGTAGAGTTTACCACTAAAAGCCGTCTGGTTGGAGTAGCTACTAGCCCCGTAGCAATGGGAATAACCGCCTTTGCAGCTCTATCTCTACCCCCAGAAATGCAAAACTCAGCCCCTCTAGTTCCAGCCCTAAAATCTAACTGGTTGATGATGCACGTCAGCGTCATGATGCTCAGTTACGCCACTTTAATGGTCGGTTCTGTCTTGGCGATCGCCTTTTTGCTAGTTACGGGCGGTAAAGTCGTAGAATTG
This sequence comes from uncultured bacterium, assembly GCA_964458305.1. GTDB lineage: Bacteria > Cyanobacteriota > Cyanobacteriia > Cyanobacteriales > JASJDA01 > JASJDA01. Next base: position 3,928 of record CAYWIH010000122.1, read on the forward strand.
CAAGGAAGTTCCGTCGGTACGGGAAGCTACAGAATTAAACAGCAATATTCCGAACTAGCTGCAACTTTTTCCCCATCCTCCGAACCAAGTAACGGTAATTCTGCCTCAACTATCAAAATAGTCTCCGAAAGTAATGGAGCTACCGAAACAGCAGTCCTCGATCGCGCCACACCGCAATTATCTACTCGCTCGGACAATACTCCCCTCTCACCTCAACGCTTGAATCTAGCTGAAACTCTCGATAATATTAGCTATCGCGTCATTGGCTTAGGTTTTCCCCTTTTAACTATCGGCATTATTGCCGGGGCTGTTTGGGCTAACGAAGCTTGGGGTTCTTATTGGAGTTGGGATCCTAAAGAAACTTGGGCCCTAATTACTTGGTTAGTTTTTGCCGCTTACCTCCACACCCGCATAACTCGCGGTTGGCAAGGAAGAAAACCAGCTATTTTAGCTGCTAGCGGTTTTGTCGTAGTTTGGATTTGCTATTTAGGAGTCAATCTGCTCGGTAAAGGACTTCATTCATATGGCTGGTTCTTTTAATTAGCGGGCAAAATCCCTAAAAATGAACTGGACTAATCTCCATGCCAAACTCCACAAATCACTTCGCAAAAATCAGCTCCTAGGCAAAGATCTCCCCCTTTTGGTAGCTGTATCGGGCGGTCAAGATTCTCTTTGTTTGTTGAAATTGCTGCTCGATCTTCAACCTAAATGGGGCTGGCATCTAGCGATCGCCCACTGCGATCATCGTTGGTCGACCGATGCTGGTATTTCCGATCGTGTTGCTGAAATTGCTCGCTCTTGGCATCTTCCCTTTTATTTAGAAACAGCTCAATACTCGATCGAAGAAACCGAAGCAGCAGCCAGAAAATGGCGTTATCAAGTTTTAGTAGCAATAGCGGCAAGGGAAGGGTTTGAGATCGTAGTCACCGGACATACTCAAAGCGATCTGGCCGAAACATTAGTTTATAATTTAGTTCGCGGTACTGGGGCTGACGGTATGACGGCCCTCAAACCAAAGCGATCGCTTACTGCCAAAATCAATTTAATCCGCCCTTTACTCGAAGTCTCTCGTAGCGAAACCGGAGCATTTTGCCGCCAATTTGCTTTACCGGTTGTAGAAGATAAAATAAATTCAAATCTCAAATACTCTCGCAATCGAATTCGGGCCGAATTAATTCCTTATTTACAAAATCACTTCAATCCCCAAACAGAGAAGGCCCTAGCTCGAACCTCAGAATTATTACGTGCCGATGTAGAATATCTCGAAGCTCGAGCCAGTATGGTTTTAGAAGAAGCTTTAAACCCCGACAAGCGGAGCTTAAATCGTCTCTACCTGCGAAAAGTCCCCCTCGCTCTGCAAAGAAGGGTTATTAGGCAATTATTTGCAAAATTGTGGCATAAATCTCCTAATTTTGAGGAAACAGAAGCGATCGTCTCTTTAATAAATGCTCCCAACAAAACTCGCACCTCTTCCTTTACCGGAGGAACTAATGCAGAAGTCAAAGGAGAAAAAATAGTATTTAATTCTATTTGTCAATAAATTTTTATGAATAAAAATTACAAGCTAGTTAGTAATAACCCCTCGAAACTGTTAATTTTCATTACAAGTTTTGTTCGCCCTAAGCGAAAGCCTCTTGATGTTCGGCAGTAGAACCTAGTAATTCTTCAATGATTCGCAATTTTTGTTGAATTTCATTGAGACTGCCAGTTAGAGGCTCTAAAGTTTCTTCATAAATTTTAATTTGCCCTCCAACTTCTGCTAAAGAAACTTGTGCTTTTTGGAAATTTTCTTGTTTTTGATGCAAATCTTGTTTGAGTTGTGTCAATTTTGTTTCTTGTTGTTTGAGACCGTTCTGAGCTTGAGCGAGACTACTTTTGATTTGTTCGATTTGAGCAGTTACCTTTTGTTTTTTCTGTTGAAGGTTTTTATACTCATTGCTTAACTGATGCAAAATTGGTTCGAGGTTAATCACCCGCTCTTGCCAATCATTACTAACTATTCCTTGACGGCGTTGCAAAATTTGCATGTGTTGCCTTAAAAATTCTTGCCGTTCCCTGAGAGTGCGACGCTGACCGATTAAAGTTTGATCTAAAGCTTCCTTAATTTCTTGCTCGTCTGTTAATTCCTGCTCCAAATTAATGCGATCGTACTCGCTAGCCGACTCAATTTTGTCTTCTAACTCTTGAATAGTTTGCGACTGCAAAGTTAACTCCTCTTCTTGTTCGTTCACAAAACGAACGATCTTTTCTAATTCTTTTTGCAGTTTGTTAACAGTTTCTTGTAACTCTCCGAGGGGCATATTTTCTAAAACATTGAGATCGACTTTTTGTTTTTTGTCGCCATCAGTTCCGGCCGCGAGGCGAGAAATTCTCTCTCTAAGTTCTTCTTTAGTTCGCAGTTCCAGATTTAATAATTCTAAAGACTCTTGCTTGGTGGTGAGAAGATGCTGTAAAACCCGAAATTGGACTTTTACTTCCTCTAGAGATGCCTCCCCTTGCTCCATTTGCTCTTCTTGTTTTTTAAGCTCTTGGCTTTGAGTACTAACTTGTGCTTTTAATTGCTCGAAAGTCTGTTTTTGTGCTTGAAAATACTCGAGGGAGCTATTAAAAGTATTTAAAATATCTTCAACTGTTTCGATCGATCTTAATTCTGCGAAGCGTTCTTGCAGATCTTGAGTCAAGCTAGCCTGCATTTCCATTTCTCTTTGCGAGAGAGCCTCCATTTGAATTTGGAGAGACTGCTGCCATTGCTCGATCTCTTGTTCTTGTTTTTTAGAAGCACTCAACAAACGAGAAAAATTTTGTAAGATATTAACGATTCTTCCCGCTCCAGACTCGATCGAACCTTGAATTTGTTGGTCGGAATTCAAATTAACTACTACTAAAGCCCCATCGCTAAAATTGCTAGCCTCTTCGGCAACGATAGTAGTGTCTTTAGGCATAATCGTCCAACTTTGGTCTTTGTCTTGAGATGCTATGAGTTTCAATTCAGTTTTGATACCCATAAACCCTTTAGTTTGCTTGACTTCTGCAAGATACAACACGCTTTTTAATCCTCAATAGATACTTTTTTTAAGATTCGATCCTTCTTAATTGCTTTGTCAGATTGGCAAAGATCCGTAAAAGTAACAAAGAAGTATAGACTACCGAATTTAGATCCTGTGCCGAGTGCGACACGAGCTTTTTTATTTTATGTAAATGTTAAGCACTGCTAATGAGTATATTTTCCAGACATCACCGCAGAAATATTTGGGCGAACAAATTAAATTGCGATCGCGCTTCGATCTATCTTATCGGTTAGAGATTCACTAGCTTTGCTCTAGCTACCGTAAAAATAGGGCAGTCTCGATTAAAAACTACCTAGACGATCAATTTATAGCATAATCAAATAATGCATCGCTGCCTCGAGGGTTTCTTGTCTTCAAGCTAGCTCGAACCAACAATTTATTGACTTCGGGCTGAAATTTTAGAGCGATGCTCTTGAAATTTACGATCGTTAAACTTGAGACAGAAGTAAAACCATTGCCGATCGCGGACAAACAATTGCCATAACAACACATCTAACTATAGCGGTTAAAATCGTGCTTAAATTTGTAAGAGTATTTTAATTAGGGAATTTTGCCGTAATATTTGAGTTACTAAAAATAATATCATCGAAAGTAATTAATATCTGCTATCTCAAGTAACTAAGATCGCCTTGCTCGGCTAGGGCCCTGGCGGCTAAAATCCTCAGTCTGTCAAAGGAGATAAATTTTAGATCGCAATCGTCAGACAAGACTGTTCGCGAGTCGACACCTCTGGTATCTTAATTATCGAGACGATCGATCTTTTGTTGTCGAGATCGCGCTGCCGTTTATAATCAGGTTGGCTTATCAAAAATTACAGGTACAATTAAACAGGAAGAACTATATGCTATATCAAAAAAAACGCCGGTTTTGAGCTAAACTCTAATTTCCTTGAAAGGTAAATTTAAAGCTGTTTGAATTCAACACTCAAACCGAAAATAAGAGATACTTTAATTATTAGAGGTTAAGTTTGAGGTTTTTAATATATTGCTGTTGGGAGCAATCAACCGACAGTTCGGGTACTAAATTATGAGTAAAGTATTGGTTGTAGAAGATAGCCTGGCACAAAGGCAGATGATTACAGAATTACTTCAAGAAAGCGGACTGAATGTTAAAGTAGCTTGCGATGGATTTGAAGCCCTAAAACATATCGAGGAAGACAGTCCTGATATAGTAGTTTTAGATATCGTCATGCCGAAAATGAATGGTTATGAGGTTTGCCGCCGTCTCAAAACCGATCCTAAAACCAAAGACGTACCCGTAGTGATGTGTTCTTCTAAAGGAGAAGAATTCGATCGCTATTGGGGAATGAAACAAGGAGCAGATGCTTACATAGCGAAACCTTTCGAGCCGATCGAACTAATTGGCACTGTCAGGCAATTACTCAGAGGCTGAATGAAAACTAACAAAGCTTTGTAACAAAAGATAATCTTTTGCTGCCCCTAGCAGCTCGAACGAGTACAAAATGCGTAATGGAAAAAGATGGTGGTAGGTAATCAGGATATATTCGCCGGAAACGGTCAAGAGGTATCTCCAGACCTTCAAGGGCTACAATCTCCTGTAGGAGAGTTATATTTAAGATTTAACGTTCCCTCGGGGGACGAATTTGCTATAAGTGCTGCAGGTATTAGAGAAGTAATGCATCAGGGGCCCGAAAGAATTACGGCTATTCCTAATGCTTCACCTTTATTATTGGGAACAATAAACTTAAGAGGGCAAATTATTTGGGTTGCCGATTTAGGTCAGTTTTTGGGGGACGTAGAAGTATTGAATACAGAAAGACAGGAAATACCGGTAATTGCAGTAGAAGATCAAGAAACGCTTTTAGGATTAGCGATTGAGAAACTAGGAGCGATGCAATGGCTAGATCCAGAAGAACTTCAACCACCAAATAACGTGCCAGATAATATGGCAGCTTTTATTCAAGGTGAATGGATATTAGATAAAGAATTAAATAAAAGTTTGCGATTACTGGATCAATATGCCATCCTGCGCTCGGCACGTTGGGCGGTCTAGAAATGAAGGAAAATTTTTAGTACAATCTTTAAATTCACGAACTAATTTTGATTTAAAGGGCAATTGCTAGCTAAGGTGCTCGAAAACCCTGGAGAAGAGTAAATGTCATCAGAGACAGATTACGCACAAGAATACGAACAAGCAGAGCAAGCGTACTTACTCGGTAAGTACGAAGAAGCAGCCATAACGATCGATAGTATGGTGAAAAAGTACCCTCAAGATCCTAACGTCAGATTGTTAAAAGCAGATATCTACTGTAATGGATTGGGAGAGTACGAATTAGCCAGAGAACAATACGAGTTAGTTCTCGAACTGACAGATGAAGTTGAATTGTGTAATTATGCCACCAACGGCATCAAACAAGCACTTCAACTGCAAAATCAGTCAAGAGCGATCGAACAATCGAGTTTAGACGAACAAAACTTTTTACACGGAGAGAATTTCTCAGATGGCTTCGATCTAGACAAAAATGACTTAGATAAAGCCGAATGGCCCTCTTTGACAAAAGAACAGCAAAACAACGGGAATAACTTCGATAGCTTAGAAGAAGATTACTCGGGAAATTCAGGCGATCGCGTCTCGTTTGAGCCTTTCTTAGAAATGAACGTCGACGACGAAACCCTAGCTAAGTCGAAAAATTACGAGGAAAATCCTGAAGATGAAACCTTTGTTGTAATTAACTCAGAAGCTCGCGGAAATTCATTAGATATATCCGAGAAAAATTTTCCGCCAGAATTACTTAACAACGAAGACGATTATGATTTTTATGACGACGAGGATGAAGAACACACCGAAATCGGTAGTAATAAAAGCTACAGTAGAAATATAAACAACAAACACGATTTTGACGACGTGCAAGACCAGTTTCAAGAATTTGAGGGAATTGATAATGATTCTGATTCCTCAGCTTCAGAAGATCCCTCAAATATTAGCGGGGATTTTTTGAAAGAATTCGATCTCTTTAGCGACAATAAAAATATTGGCGAACTTTCCAGCCTCGGTATGGATGAGGTGGAAGATTCTCGATCCGAATCAGAACTATTGAACGATCGAGGTGGAGGTTTACCAGGGCCAAATCTATCTACACAAATAGAAAACGATCCTGTCAGCTTCGGCCGGCCCGGTGGAATTAATTTACAAGATACTGACGATCCAAACCCGAGCGGAATCATGTCTTCATCCGAGACATTGATGGACTCGAAAATCGAAGTAGAATCCCGCGGCGGCCCTTTAGCAACCTTCAAAAATGCACCTTTAAATACTAAAAAATGGTACACCACTGCTGCAGTAGGAGTTACATCTTTGCTAGCAGTTGTAGTCGTAGGTGTGGTTGCCAGACCCAATAAATCTCCTGCTGGTTTGGCGATGAATGCTTTAGCAGCAGGGTTGGCTGGAGCGGGAACTAGTTGGTTCTTAATCGGCACTACCACCAAACATATCAGGCGATCGGTATTCGACCTGCAAAAACAGTTTGAGTATTTATATCAGGGCAATTTTAACGTTCAAGCTACCCCAGAATCTAACGACGAATTGGGTCAGCTATCGGATAAATTTAACCAAATGGCTCGGGTACTCTCGACAACCACAGAAGAAGCCCAAAGAAGAGCGCAAGAAACAGAACAAGCTAAAGAAGACTTGCAACGTCAGGTAATTCGCCTCCTAGATGATGTAGAAGGAGCGGCTAGAGGAGATTTAACCGTACAAGCTGAGGTAACTGCTGACGTTTTAGGAGCGGTAGCAGATGCTTTTAACTTAACGATTCAAAACCTGCGCGAAATCGTCAAACAAGTAAAAGGAGCTGCCAAACAGGTAAACAGAGGAGCTGCCGATAGTGAATTGTTCGCCTCTAACCAGTACAGCAGTGCTTTAAATATGGCTGGAGAACTAGCGGTTACTTTGAATTCGGTACAATTATTGACCGATGCAATTCAAAGGGTAGCCGAAAACGCTAAAGAAGCTGAAGAAGTAGCCCGTACCTCCTCCGTAACAGCTTTAAAAGGTGGTGAGTCCGTAGAAAGAACGGTGGCCGGAATCGTCGAAATTCGCGATACGGTAGCCGAGACAGCGCGGAAAGTAAAACGTCTGGCCGAAGCATCTCAAGAAATTTCGAAAATTGTCGCTTTGATCTCCCAAATTTCTTCGAGAACGAACTTACTAGCACTTAACGCTTCGATCGAGGCAGCTAGAGCTGGCGAGTCGGGTCGAGGTTTCGCGATCGTTGCTGATGAGGTACGACAGCTCGCAGATAGGTCGGCTAAAGCACTCAAAGAAATCGAACAAATTGTATGGCAAATTCAAAGTGAAACTGGTTCGGTTATGACCGCGATGGAGGAAGGTCTCCAACAGGTAGTAGATGTGGTAGATCGGGCCGAACAAGCCAAAGGCTCTCTAGAAGATATCATTCAGGTGTCCAAGCGGATCGATACTTTAGTACGTTCGATTACAGCTTCTACTGTAGAACAACGAGAAAACTCACGTAAAGTTTCTGAAGTTATGCAATCGGTAGAACTGGCCGCACAAACTACTTCCCGCGAATCTCAGCGAGTTGCAAGCTCTTTACAAAACTTAGTAAGTATCTCCCAAGAATTACTATCTTCAGTAGAAAGATTTAGAGTAGAGGCAACGGATAATTAATCTAAACTCATAAAAAACATGCCAATAACTCAAAGAAATTTTTGAGTTTCTAACTATGACAAGTAAAATTAAGCCGAGCAGTAGCGTCGAGCTATGGCTCGAACGTAGTATTGCAGCAATTTTTCTTGCCGGACAAGTTATAGTTCACATACTCAAAACTAAAATTCACCGACGCAATACTATCGAGCAAATGGCCGCAGTAGGGCCGGCCTCGGTAACCATCGCTTTGGTGACAGCAGGTTTTGTCGGTATGGTATTTACTATTCAAGTGGCAAGGGAATTTATTTATTTCGGGGCAGAAACAGCAGTTGGGGGCGTTTTAGCCCTCGCATTAACCAGGGAATTAGCCCCAGTACTTACTGCGGTGGTTTTGGCCGGTAGAGTGGGATCGGCTTTTGCTGCCGAAATCGGTACGATGCGAGTTACCGAACAAATTGATGCTTTATATATGCTTAAAACCGATCCGATCGACTATTTGGTGATTCCCCGCGTTTTGGCTTGTGCTTTAATGTTACCAATTTTAACAATTTTGTTCTTAATCACCGGGACGATCGGCGGAATGGCGATCGCAGTCAATCTTTATGATATCCCTCAATCAGTTTTTCTCGACTCGATTCGTAATTTTATAGAGGTTGGAGATTTATTGAGTTCTGCGGTTAAATCAATAGTTTTCGGCGCGGCGATCGCTATTATTGGCTGCAGTTGGGGCTTGACGACCACAGGAGGGGCAAAAGGAGTAGGTCAATCTACTACTACCGCAGTAGTAACCGCTATGTTAGCAATTTTTACTCTCAATTTCTTTTTATCTTGGTTGATGTTCCAAGGAACTGGTACTGCTGCGATAAGCTGAAATCTTTATCTTAAAGATTCGTTTTAAGCAAGCTATTGTTATTAAAATTATTAAAATCGCGCCATTCTTTAAAATAGAATAATAGATAAAGAACATAATTTCGGCAAGAGGATTTTAAACTTGTGACTAGCATCAAAGCAAACGATGCCTCATTGGAAAATACGATCGAACTGAGACCGAGCTATAAATTGCCTATAGGAATTATAATCATAGGTTTAGCAATAATTCCTTTGCAAATCTGGCTCGGGATCGTTTTTATTTTGTTGGGTTCTTTCTTGGGATTTCAAGCTACAACTATTAAATTAAAATTTACAGAAACGGCTTTAGATGTTTATAGAGGCGACAAACTACTAAGAAACTTTCCGTATTCTGATTGGCTCAATTGGGAAATTTTTTGGGTAAAAGTACCGATCTTGTTTTATTTTAAAGAAATTAAAAGCATTCATTTCTTGCCAATTTTATTCGATCCAAATACTCTAAAATCTTGCTTAGAACAAAAATGCGATCGAGAAAAGATAGCTAAAGAAAATAGGAGTTCCGAGGGAGAAAAAGACTAGCATATAGCCGATCTTAAATCGAAAAAAAACATTTTAGCGGCGATTCTTAATCCCAAGTAAAAATTAAAAAAATTAAAAAAGTCAAAGCAATAAAGAACTAGCAAAATCAGAAATATTCTCTGAAGATTTAATGGAAGAATCACTTAATTTTAACAGAACAAGACGAGAGAACGAAAAAGAAGAAACAACAAGCTTAAAGCAGCAAAAACAAACATTAGAAGCAGAAATAAAAACACTCAAACAAACAAAAGATAGAATGCTATCCCAACAATTAGAAGTTCAAGAGACTCTATCTCGGATGGTAAAAGAGGCAAATCTAGAAGTAGAAAACAAAAGACAAACCCTACAAAGAGAAATCGAACAATTAGAACGTCGTCGGGAAAGAATACGCGAAGAAATGCGTACTAGTTTTGCTGGAGTATCTCAAGATCTAGCAATTAGAGTACAAGGATTTAAAGATTATTTAGTAGGAAGTTTACAAGATTTAGCCGCAGCAGCTGAACAGTTAGAATTACCCAGCAGCAGACAATGGGAAGAAGAACAAGCCGAAACAGAAGAATTTGAATTGCCAGAAGAAAAGGTTTCGCCAACACCTCAATTTGCCGTTCAGCAATTTGAAGCTTCTACCAGGCAAATTCGCGAAATTCTTGAAGGATACCGCACTAAACCAGACTATTACGGGCCTCCTTGGCAACTACGCCGCACTTTCGAATCGATTCATGCCGAACAAACTAATAATTGGTTCTTTACTCAGGGAGGAAGGGGCGCGATCCGCACTCTAGGAAGTCGTTTGCAAAATATTCTCGTCACTTCAGCAATAATTTCAGTATTGCACGGGATTTACGGCGATCGCTTTCGAGCTTTAGTTTTAGCAAATACCCCAGAAAGATTGGGAGAATGGCGCAGAGGATTGCAAGATTGTTTGGGGATCGCTCGCAGCGATTTCGGGCCCGATCGGGGCATAGTTTTGTTTGAAGATCCGATGGTTGTAGTCCAAAAAGCCGAGCGATTGGTAGAACAAAACCAGTTGCCTTTAATTGTAATTGACGAAACCGAAGAATTTATCAGCCTTTCCCTGTTACAATTTCCTCTATGGTTAGCATTTGCTCCAGATCCGATGCAAATGTCAGGCTATACGTACTAAATTGAGTGATTGTTCTGGTGTCTTGGATTATAAGTGGAGTTTTATTAATTTTTGCCTATCTTTGGGGTTCGATTCCCACTGGTTATTTAGCCGGAGTCTACTTACAAGGAATCGATATTCGCCAACACGGTTCCGGATCGATCGGAACGACAAACGTTTTGAGAACTTTAGGTAAAAAAGCAGCGATCGCTACTTTAGCAATCGACCTACTTAAAGGAGTAATCGCAGTAGCTCAAATATATCTAGCTTACAATTTAATCTCTTCAGATCTGCTTAGTTTGGAGTGGAAAGCTTATTTAACGATACTTGCTGCTGTAGCTGCTATTGTAGGTCACAGCAAATCAATTTGGATCGGATTTAGTGGAGGTAAATCGGTAGCTACAAGTTTGGGAACTTTGTTTGCTCTTGATTTTCGAGTTGCTTTAATTTGTCTGGGAATTTTTGCTCTTTGTTTGGCAGTTTCGCGAATAGTTTCTTTAAGTTCCATCTCTGCGGCGATCGCTACCAATCTAGGTATGATTATCTTTGATAAACCTTTTCCTTATCTAGTCTTTGCTTTGGTGGCTGGTGCTTACGTAATCTATCTCCATCGCAGCAATATCAAGCGTTTGTTAGCTGGAGTCGAGCCTAAAATCGGAGAAAAATTACAAGAGAATACCTGAATTCAGATAGAAGGATTATGGTTTGATTCCTAAAAAGATCTCGGACGATCCGAATTCAACAGAACTGTATTCAAAAAGGAGCGATCGCGGCTTAAAACCTGCTGCTATTAAAAATTTTAGCCAATCATCTTTACTAAAGAGGCCGTAAGAATGGCATTCTTCAACACAACCAACCAGTTCTTTACCTTGGCGCATCAGATAAACCATAAGGGTAATATAGGTATTATCTTGAGGATTTCGCTCCCAAGTCCATTCGAGATAGCGCAGACTGCGATCGCCACGATCGCTACCTCCATGTCTTGTAGAAGGGTGGAAAGTTTCTAAAGTATGGTCTGGTGCGAATAGAGCGACACCACCAGGTTTGCAGTGATAATATGCTGTATCGATTGCACTGCGAAGATCTGAGGCTGTTGTCATGTAGTCGATCGCATCGTGAATAAAAACCGCATCATACTTTCGATCGAGTCTAACGGTTCGCATATCCCCTCGAACGTGTTCGCATTTAGGATTTAGTTTCTGACTAACTGCTAGCATTTCCGAAGAAATATCGACTAACGTCATCTCAAAATGCTCTTATGAACTACCACAACCTGCTAGCGCGAGGATGTGGTTTCTAGCTTCAAAGGATG
>CAYWIH010000123.1:0-14169 GCA_964458305.1 uncultured bacterium
CTCTGAGCCAATCACCCCCCTCTAACAAGCGATATCGCAGGCGATCGTGCAAGCGAGAGGGACGACCCTGCCAAAACTCGATCGCAGCCGGAATTACCCGAAAACCACCCCAATGAGGAGGACGAGGAATAGTTTTATTGGCATATTCTCGATCTAATTTGCTGAATTTTTGCTCTAATATCTCGCGGTTGGGAATAACCTCACTTTGAGCCGACACCCAAGCACCGAGCTGAGAATTGCGGGGACGGCTGTTAAAATAGCGATCGGACTCGAGAGCCGGCATTTTGGCAACTTTACCCTCAATTCGTACTTGTCGCTCTAATTCTGCCCACCAAAACACCAAAGCAGCCCGAGGATTTTGCTGCAAATGTCGTCCTTTGATACTGTTATAGTTCGTATAAAAAACAAAGCCAGCAGGGTCAAAATGCTTTAATAAAACAATTCGAGCAGTAGGAAACCCATCGGGGCTAACGGTCGCTAAACTCATCGCATTAGGCTCGTTTAATCGAGCATCTAGAGCCTGTTGAAACCAACTAGCAAACTGATCGATCGGATCTGCTGCTGCATCTGCTTCCTTCAAGCCAGCTAAAGTATAATTTTGACGTAAATCTGCAATAGATAAGTTCATTAATAATTTTTTTAGCAACAATTGTATGATATTAAATTGAAGCAAACAGGAGCTTTTATAATGCGTAGTATTAATTTTCTGATTATTTTTGCTTTTTGTGTGGCAATGGTCTTCTTTGGTATCGAAAATACTCAGTCAGCAACCATACAAGTAGTTCCCGATCGCTTTGAATTTGAAGCACCGATTTCGATCGAATTAATAGGGGCTATGGGAGTAGGAGCTATTTTAGCCTGGCTCTTTAGCGTGTGGACGGGAATACAAAATAAAGTTGTCGATATGAATAAAGAAAGAAAAGTAAAAGCCAAAGAAAAAGAAATTAAATCCCTAGAAGAAGATTTAGCCCGTTTAAAACAAGAATCAGAAAAACAAAAACAATTTCTCCCAAGTTCGGAAGAATAGCACGGACAATTAAATTTGTACGGTGTTCGAGGTTTTTGTTATGACAGTATCCCCCGCTCGAGATGCGATCGCATTTTTAATCGATCGCGCCCAAAAAGGAGATATCGATCCTTGGGATGTTAAAGTAATCGAAATAATCGATCGTTTCTTGAGCGAATTAGGTTCGATAGGTAACGAAGCTAGCAAGGGTAACTTTGCAGATCTCCCCCAATCGGGACAAGCTTTTTTGTGGGCCGCAATGTTAGTTTTACTGAAAGCCGACACCCTCGAAAAAACTGAAACCGAAATCGATAGCGTTGCAGAATTAGCAGACTGTTTGGAATCCGAAGATCGAGGCCAAAAGCCTTGTTTGCCAGATCGAATAGAGCATCGTTTGCGTCGGCGATCTTCAGCTCCACCTTTACGCAAGCGTCGAGTTACTTTATCGGAGTTAATCGAGCAGATCGAAAAAATCGCCGAAGAATTAGAAAGAAAAACAACCCCGAAGCGATCGAAAAGCGATCGCAGACTTTCTCGTTCTGAAGCAGCTCGTGCCATAACTAAGTTAGCCCACAATGAAAATCTTACCGAATTAGCGCAGCGATTAGAACAATTTCTCGATCGCGATCTGCCTCAATTAGCTGCGAGCGAAAATAATTGTATCGATCTAGAACAACTTTTAGAATGGTGGAGCAAACTGTCAGATTCTAGAGCTAATTTACAATCTTCTCGCCAAACTAAAGATCGAGTCGGGGTTTTTTGGGCTTTATTATTACTTTCAGCTCAATCTAAAGTGGAATTGTCTCAAACAGAATTTTATCAAGATCTCAAAATTAAACCGATCCGCGATTCTAATTTATAGTTACCGTTCGAGGAATTTTTAATTCTATTAATTGGTTAGATCTCAAGATCGCCACTAAAGTCCAATATACAGCTGCACGCAGACTGATATAAATAGAAAATGTAAACTAAAAGCAAAAATTAAAGCAAAAAATTTATGAAAGCGATGATTCTAGCTGCGGGTAAAGGAACTCGAGTTCGTCCTTTTACCTACACTATTCCTAAGCCATTGATGCCTATTTTACAAAAGCCAGTGATGGAGTTCTTACTAGAATTGCTGCGCAAACACGGTTTCGACCAAATTATGGTCAACGTCAGTCATTTGGCTCACGAAATTGAAGGCTATTTTCGAGACGGTCAGCGTTTTGGGGTGCAGATCGGTTATTCTTTTGAAGGTAAAATTGTTAATGGAGAATTGATCGGAGAAGCGATCGGCTCGGCCGGAGGAATCAGACGAATTCAGGATTTTAATCCCTTTTTTGACGAAACTTTTGTAGTTTTATGTGGGGATGCTTTAATTGACTTGGATTTAACTGCAGCAGTAAAATATCACAAGGAAAAAGGGGCGATCGCTACTGTTATTACAAAATCAGTACCGAAACAACAGGTTTCTAGTTACGGTGTAGTTGTTACCGACGATACAGGTCGCATCAAGACTTTTCAAGAAAAACCCTCCGTAGCTGAAGCTCTCAGCACCGAAATTAATACCGGTATTTATATTTTTGAACCAGAAGTAATCGATTATATCCCACCAAATCAAAAATTCGATATTGGCGGCGAATTATTTCCTAAATTAGTCGAAGCAGACGCTCCTTTTTATGCCGTCTCGATGGATTTTGAATGGGTCGATCTCGGTAAAGTTCCCGACTATTGGCACGCTATTCGCGGCGTTTTGCTCGGAGAAATTAAGAACGTACAAATTCCTGGGGTTCAAGTTGCTCCCGGTATCTATACTGGGATTAATGTCGCCGTAAATTTGGATAAAGTAAATATTACCGGCCCGGTTTATATTGGAGCAATGACCCACATCGAAGATGGTGCGACTATTATCGGCCCCACCGCGATCGGGCCTAATTGTTGGCTTTGTGGCGGCTCTACGGTCGAAAATAGCGTCATTTTTGAATACTCTCGTTTGGGTCGGGGTGCTTGTTTGGTTGATAAATTGGTTTACGGTCGTTATTGTGTCGATAAAACTGGTGCTTCGATCGACCTTCAAGCTGCTGCTTTAGATTGGTTAATTACAGATCGACGCGACGAATCGAACGATCGCCGATCTCGCCCGGAAGTTATAAAATTAGTTCAGGATTACACCGCTCAATCTTAATAGCAAATCGAAACATAAATTATGTTGTCTGGTTCGATTAATAACGGCGATCGTCTCATCAAGAAGACAACATAATTGCCTTGTTTGTTTAAATAATTACTTGCAATCTACCTCTTTTGAGTAAATGAAAAATTTCTTTTATTTTTGCTTGTTCGTAACTATTTAAATTGCTGCCGCAAAATGTTGCTGCTAAAAATGAATTTCGTTCTCGAGCGGTGATTTTTCTTGAATACAATACTCGCTCGATCGCTTTGGTAATAGTCTCTGGTGGTAAGGGGCACGCAAACTGATTCATTTTTTGTAAGTCTTTGCTTCGGATGGCTTAAAGAATTTTGCAAAGTAAAAAAAGCACTCTAATACCATTTCTGAAAAAAGAGGCTACATTTCAAGAACTCAGAAGTCATAAGTGTAGCAATATTAAATAGAAACGGTATAAAATGTCCTCCTTAACCTAAAATAATTCGCTCGTTTTTGGCGATCGATCTTAAGTTATGAAAGAAACTATCGTAATTCCTATTCCCAATGAAAACAAATGCAACAAACCCTAAAAGTTTTATTTTTATTTAAGGGATTGGCAAATAAAAAGTGTTGTTTGAGACAGAAATTAATCTGTTCTTTGCATAAAGGGATTATATAAACTAGAAGAGCGGAAAATGAGAAAAGTTAACAAAAATTTGCCAAAAGTAAATATAAGTAATTGTGGAAATTAATTTAGAAGTTGAAACAGGAAAAGAGCGACTCGATCGCTGGCTGTCAAAAGAATTAAGCCAATTATCTCGATCGCGTTTAGCAAAACTAATCGAATCGGGAAACGTGAAAATAAACGGTAAAGTATGTAAAAGTAAAAAAATTTTGGTAAATTCGGGCGACCGGCTCAATTTAATCATTCCTGCTCCAGAATCTCAAGATTTACAACCCGAAGCGATCCCTTTAGATATCCTCTACGAAGACGAACATTTAATAATTGTTAATAAATCTGCTAATTTAGTAGTTCATCCAGCACCAGGTCATCGAACCGGAACGTTGGTACACGCTTTACTATTCCACTGTAAAAATTTAGCCGGTATCGGTGGTGTAGAGCGTCCTGGTATCGTTCACCGTCTCGATAAAGATACCACTGGAGCTATAGTGGTGGCAAAAAACGATTTAGCTCACCAAAATTTACAAGCACAAATCAAAGCCAAAACAGCCAGAAGAGAATATCTAGGCATAGTTTACGGTAACTTAAAACAAGAATTTGGCTCGATCGACCTTCCCGTAGGTCGCGATCGGCTCGAGCGTAAAAAAATGGCGGTCATTGCCGTAGAAAAGGGGGGAAGAAAAGCTCTTACTCACTGGCAAGTTATCGAAAGACTCGGAAATTATACTTTAATCGAATTTAGGCTTGAAACCGGTCGCACCCATCAAATTAGGGTTCATAGCTCCCATATCGGTCATCCTCTGGTGGGAGATCCGATTTATAGTTCTGCTAATTCTATTGGTGTAAACTTATCCGGTCAAGCCTTACACGCCAGAAAACTAACTATCGAACATCCAGTAACTGGAGAAATTATCGAGGCGATCGCTCCAGTTCCCGAAGAGTTTAATAAGCTTTTAGCTGTCTTACGCAAAAGAAAATAAAACTGAATAAATATATAGAAGGGCCGTTTAAATAACAACCGGGGTAACTACAAACTAACAAAACAATTTTAAAAGATCGTCTTGCCAATTTACAATTACCCCGCTTTTAAGATCGAGATAGCTCGATATCTAATTTAATAAGTTAGGTTTGTTTTGACTTAACTTATTTTACTGATGCAGGAGTTTTACGATAAGGTACAGAATCTAAGCTGATATTTTGTGCTGAAATTCTGGGTAAAGGATTTACTCGCGGACGAATGCTGCGAGCCATTCCTAGGAAACCAGCAGGATCTCCTGCTTTACCTTGCTTCTCTTGAGGAGTGAAACGGCGCACTTCACTTTGCCAAACAAATTGAGGGAAGCCAAAGATTTTGCGATAATACCCGTCGTAACGAGGAGATTTAAGGTTAAAAGGCATTTCACCTTGTTCCCGTCCGGGTAAAACTCGACGACGCTGATAAGGTACGATATCGTCCCCAAAGTTTTCTAGGTACTCGTCGCTGTTTAACAATTGGTCGATAAAGCCTTCGATCCCTTTAGTCGCAACTACGATCGACCAAGCAATCTTTTCTTTTTCGCTGTAGACATCGCGACCTAAAACGCGCTGTACTGTTTGCTCGACAAAACGATAATTGTTGTTAAGCTCGTAAAAACTGCGCTTGTAGCGATTGCTGAGGATTAAGCCGCGAATGAATTGTCTGACTGTAATTTGACCGTTCCGCAATTGCGATTCTAAAAAGGTTTCCCGATCGGCTTTAAAAGCGTGGAAGTAGATCTGGCGATATGCTGCTGCAATTAAATTATCGAGATCTCCAGATGAGTAGAGATTTTCCGCAGAATAAATCTTTGGTTGGTCGTCACCTGGAACTTCATATCCAGCTACGCGCTGATTTTGGCTGTTTGGAGCGTATTTTAATAAAGGAATACCCAATCTTTTTGCCTCCGTCTTCTTAAAATTATTAAAAAGTTTCATCCCAATAATAAGGGAGTTAGTTCTTTTTAGCTGAGAAATGTTAAAAATTATTACATTCCTTAATCGATCGGCCGATTGCCAAACTCGATCGAAGCAAAGATCCTCTTACCACCCAGCGATCGAGTAACTATATTCGTCTGCGATCGCATCAATAGGATCGTTATCTTCAACTTCAGAACGTATTTCCGCACAAAATGTCGCCGTATTGAAGCCCCCAAAACGTTTGACGGTGCTGGTACGCAAGCGCAAATTAGGATTGGCAAACCAAAAACGCTCGTAAATACTCATGGTTTCGTATTCTGTGACTAAAACCAGCGCGTCTTCAAAGTCCATTTCGTAGCGACCGATTACTGGCACGATTTCGGCATAACCTCTTTCTCTGAGCAATTTTCCCGCTCTGGGATTGTTATCTTCTGGTACTAAGGCAAATACTGTCGTACCGGCATGATTTTCGTCTTCTCTATCCCAAGCCATCGATGCTTCCCAACGCACGAACGCTCCGCCTACGCTCGAGCTAGGATCGATCGAGTGAAGCTGACAAATTTCTATTATTTTCGGGTGGTCTGCTGTAAGGGATTCTACCACTATATCTGATTCTCCGGTTTCAGCACGTCGGAAAGGTAAATGGTGGGTAGTTCTTTTTGATTTCCAGTTTCCAGCACTGCGTTGGAAAAATTCTATTGCTGTTGTTGCCATTCTGATTTTGTTTTTTGTTATCTATATATTTATTATTTGTTATTTTACAAACATCAGTACTAAGATTTTCGCCGCGATCGCCATTCTATTTTTTCTAATCCTTAATTATACCATTACCCATCGAGTCTAGAAATCTACTATTTTTCTGACAAAATATTAAGAATTATTACTTTGATTAACTATGACTTGACATAGTGGACTTTACTAGTTTGCGTGTGTTAACTTTAGTAAAAATCTACGAATTTTCATCCCCGTTTATTTTCGGAGTAAGATTATGGAAGAACCAACAAACCTGAGTTTAGAGCAAAAATTCAAATTACAAGTATTGCAAGAGCAAGTAAAAACCTTAACCAAAGAGCAGGCACAGGAATTTCTGATTGAATTGTTCCGCCAGATGATGGTTAAAGATAACTTAGTAAAGCAATTACTCAAAAACGCCTAAAGAAAAAAGCAACCAGATAAAGATTGAAGGCTATGGGGCGCGGCAAAATAATCTTTAAAAGCCGGTTTTTAAAGTACACCATGGCCTTGCCATTTCTAAATGAGTGTCGATAATTATCGCTGCAATCGACAGTTAGTTTCTGTGGTTTACAATACTTAAATTTGAATTTAAATTCCTGAAGCATCTCGATCGAGTCATGCGCTACATTTCGATCGCGAACTTTAAAGTAAAGAAGCATTAAGCATTACAGATTGTTACTTTGTTCTTAATAAATGAGACTGGGGACGGTGCGATCGCCTATTTTCAAAATTGGTTAGTCAATAATACATTGACGATCGAAATAATCAAATTATTTTTGTCGAAAACTAAGGAGAGCGATTAGATGCTTGATGCCTTTTCTAGAGCTGTAATTAACGCAGACAGCAAAACTGCTTGTATCGGTGGCGAAGAATTAAATTCCTTAAGAAACTTCATCAGCGAAGGAAACAAACGTCTTGATGCGGTAAACGCAGTAGCTTCTAATGCAAGCTGCATAGTTTCCGATGCTGTAGCTGGAATGATCTGCGAAAACCAAGGATTAATCCAAGCTGGTGGTAACTGCTACCCCAACCGTCGTATGGCTGCTTGCTTGCGCGATGGCGAAATCATTTTACGTTACGTTACTTACGCTCTTTTAGCTGGTGACGCATCCGTACTTGAAGATCGCTGCTTGAACGGCTTAAAAGAAACTTATATCGCTTTGGGCGTACCTTTAGGCTCTGCCGCTCGTGCTGTTAGCATCATGAAAGCTAGTTCTGTTGCTCACATCAACCAAACTAACACTATGTATCAAGGTACTAGCAAATACCGCAAAATGGAAACCATTCAAGGTGACTGCTCCTCTATAGCTTCCGAATGCGCTAGCTACTTCGATCGCGTAATTGCTGCTCTTAGCTAGTATTTTCTTTCCTTATCATTAAGCCAAATTTATTAATTAATTGACAAGCTCGAGGATTTTGTAGCTTCAGTCAGACTAAATTCAGGAGAAATCTCAATTATGAAATCAGTTGTTACAACAGTTGTATCTGCTGCTGATGCTGCAGGTCGTTTTCCTAGCACTTCCGATTTAGAATCAGTTCAAGGTAGTTTGCAGCGCGCTGCTGCTCGTTTAGAAGCTGCTGAAAAATTAGCTGCTGGTATCGATGCAGTTGCTAAAGAAGGTTACGATGCTTGTATTAAAAAGTATCCTTACCTCAACAACGAAGGTGAAGCAAATTCTACCGATACTTTCAAAGAAAAGTGCCAGCGCGACATCAAACACTACCTACGTTTGATCAACTACTGTTTGATCGTTGGCGGTACCGGCCCTCTAGATGAATGGGGTATTGCAGGTCAACGCGAAGTATATCGTGCTTTAAACCTTCCTACTGCTCCTTACGTAGAAGCAATGCGTTTCACTAGAGATCGCGCTTGTGCTCCTCGCGATATGTCCGCTCAAGCTTTAGTTGAGTTCCGCTCTCTTCTCGACTACGTAATTAATTCTCTTTCCTAATCTTGTAATCGAGATTTGAGCCGTTAAATCTGTTTAAAAGGGACTCTTAAGTCTGTGACTTTGCTTCTTTTGTAAGTTGAGGAATAGACCGGGAGTCCCTCTGCGAGTTTTATGAGAAAAAAGCTTAAATCAAAATTAAAAAATCTAAAAAAATCAGAAAATCATGACAAACGACGCTCTATTCGATCGACTAAAACACCCCAATCCCAATCTGCGGGAACGGGCGATGTTAGAATTGGCCGAAAATATGGACGATACGACTATTCCTCGTTTGATGGGTATTCTGGCAGCAGAAAATATGACCTATCGTAGAGCAGCAGTCAAAGCACTCGGAGTTATTGGTTTCGATGCAGTACCATCTTTGGTAGATTCCTTAGAAAAAAGCGATAATCCGACCGTTAGAACCAGTTGCACGAAAGCTTTGGCTCAAGTAGCAGTAAACTACCCAGAAGATCCCTTTCCTGCTGAGGGAATCGCCGCATTAAAAAAAGCTGTGAGCGACTCAAATCCGGTAGTTAATATCGCCGCAGTTATGGCTTTAGGAGCGATTGGTGCTTCAGTTGTCGATATTTTAATCGATACCTTGAGAACTACGGATAATATAGCGGTATCGGTAGCTATTATTAACGCACTCGGTTCGATCGCCGATAGTAAAGCAGCAAAAATATTAACTGAGTTGGCTCGAGACGATCGGGCCGATACTTACGTTAAGGAATCGGCTAGAAGTGCTTTATCTCGTTTGGAAATGGTCAGCAATTTTCAAGGTAGAAAGTCATAGTGGGATGGCTTTAGTTAAGATAGACTAATATCCTTGAGATCTCAAAGTAAGTCAATAGCGATGCAAAAAAAGTACTTTACTTGCCCCCACTGCGGATCTGATGTCCCAAAAAATGCTCGTGCTTGTCCCGAATGCGGCTCTGATGAAGAAACAGGATGGTCTCAAGCAGCTAGCTATTCTTATCAAGTTGTGGATACCGGCCCGGAAGAATCGAGTTATTTTCAATCTCGATCGAAGCTGAAGCGAGTCATGGCTGCGATCGCACTTTTTCTGGTATCAGTTTATGTAACTGCATCTTTTGGTGGATTTTATTCGCTAGTATTTTTAGCTTTAATTATTGGTATTATTTACTACGCAACTACAATTTATCCCAATACTAAAAAAGCGAGAGAAAAACGAATGTATCGCCAATTATTGCAAAAAGCTATGGGTTCTCAAGAACTTGCCGAGAGACTGATTGAATACGAACGACAGCGCGATCGTCAAGCCGATCGCCTCAAACTGATACAAAGTTCTCTTCGCCGTTGGCAATCGGATAATCGTTAATAATTTACTATTACTTATTTAATTAAATATTTTTTTTGCTAGTAATTTGGATAACTTTTTTCTCTAAGCCGTCCTTTTGTGTCAAGATCGAGAAAAAAAAATTTACATTTTTGAGAAAAAGATTATAATTTTGCAATCGTATTATTCTATGCTAGAAAAAAAGAAGCCAATTACAGATTTATTCAATCTTTACTGGAAATATCTTTCAAAAATCACCAACTCTTGCGATCGATCGAGCTATGTTTTTTAATCAATTTTTCAATAAACAAGAAGAAACGGTAAATATGAAGCCTCCGGGCAGTAAAATCGAATTTATTACCGACAAAAGCAATAATTTTCAAATAGTCGTACCGTCTCAAAAAGCTAATTTGAAAGCAATATTATTTTTATTTGGCATAACAGTAGTTTTAATTGCCTTGGCATATAATTTACAACATATCGATTTTTTAAAAAATAGTCTATTAGCAAATATTCTAATACATTTACCATCATATATTTTACCTTGTATATTTATTTTATTATTTATTATTGAATTTCTTTTTGCTTTATATGGCGAAACAGTAGTTACAGGTAAAAATGGTTGGGTATCTTTAGGTTACGTGCTTTTTGGCATCAATTTTTTCTCTTTTTATTTGTTTCCGCGATCGAGTATTAGCGAAATAGTAGCAAATAGATATACTAAGGTAAATGGATCGAATCCCGATCTAGACGAAGAAATAACAACAATTATCCTTTGGGCTGGTAAAACAAAATACGAACTAGGTTCGAATCACGACGCGCTCAATTTTTCTCATTTTAATCTTAGTAAATCGGAAATGAATTGGTTAGCTAGCGAGTTAAGTTCTTGTTTGAAATTACCTATTTTTGAAAAATTTTGGCGAGTAAAAACAAAGGAAAGTTCCTTAGAATTTAGAAGAATAGCGTTAACTTGGATCGTACCTTCGTTTTTTATTATTAGCTATTTTTTAATTATTATCGGAGCTTTAGGTATAATTAGTAGTTGGCCCGATTTTGTTAAGGCATTTGTATCGATTAATTCGATCGCTATTGTCTTGGGAGTATTGCTAATAATGTTTACTCTAGCCTATATGTCTACTTTACAGCATTCCGATCGGGGTAATAACGATTACGAATTTTTAGAAAGTACTTTTGCTAAGTTAGTTCGAGAAGGGGAAGGAGAGATTAGTTTAGTTCTTTTTAGAAGGGAAACGGGACTATCTTATGAAGATGCTTCTACATATTTGGCTAATAAAGTAGCAGAATTAAACGCAGTTTATGTCAAGCGTCGCAATAATATCTATTACTATTTTAAATATTAAACGATCGACCAACAAGCTTTCATTTTAAAAAAATCCCGGCGAATAATAATTATATTATCGCTGGGGTTCGATCTTTAATCTTAAATTATTTTTTTAGCTTAGGTAAAGATTTATTTCGTTCTCCATTTGTGGTTTTCTTGTTAATTACTTTTTGCTTGTTAGGTTTAACTTTCTCTTTTGAACTTGGAGCATCTTTAGAGAAAGGTTTATTTTTAGCTTTACTTTTTTGAACGGTAGCCTTATCTTCTTTAGAAGCTTTCAAGAATTTGGGTGCTTTTTCCAATGGTTCGGCTAATTGTTCTATAAAACCAAAACAATCCCGATGAGGCAAGAAAACAGCCTTAACTTGAACGAAATAGGTTTTACCCTGTTCTTCCTTACTCGCTTTAGGGTTGAACCTAAAAGGACGAACTGGGGAGTCTCTCCAGAGTATGGGGAGATGAGAAGCTTTCATAAAATTAACTTTACTTTGGGCTTCGGCTTGTTTGATGTAATCGAGTCGATCGGAGGTAAAATTGCGAAAAATAGAAATACAAGGTTGACGACAAACTGGAATGAATTGCCACAAACCGCATAACTTAAATTGCAACTCTTCTAGTTCGCTCGCTACACCGTTTGGTTCTCTTCCCTTATCAAAACCTACTAACTGAAATCCAACCCTGGGGGGTCGTTCTTTTCTGGGAAAGTGAGTAAATTTAGGATAGACAATTAAGCGTTGAATTTTATTCCCTGTGGTCGCTATTTCCTTTTTCAAACCCGTGAAAGCAGTATAATTTTTACGGGCATAAAATAATGGATATGTTTTATTACCAATAGAAATCGTATAATTTCCCGTTTCTTCTAAATTAATTTCGCCAACGACTATACCAACTGCCGAAAACATCGGCCCGGAATCTTCCGAAGCAGATCGATCTTCAGATTGTTTTTTGTCTGCTTCGGTATCTTGTGAGGTTGATGATTCATTTTCTGAAGCGGGGGTATCGATCGCCTCTTTTGCAGATATTTGTTTGGGATCTTTTTCTTTTACTGCAGACATCGAAGGGGTGGTTGGTGGTGTTTGTTGTGCTTGAGGGCTGTCTTTCGGGTTTGGATCTGCTATTGTATCTTTGTCTGCGATCGACTTTTCTTGCTTGTTTTTTGCTTCTGTCTCAGAAGTGAGATCGATCTCGCCAGTCTCTTCTTGTTTGGTTTCTTCTTTAGGGAACCATTCGCCATCGACATACTCAAATTTGGCAAAAATTTCTTGGCAAATAGAGACGTATTTTCCCCTGGTTGGCTTATCCCCATCTAGCCATTTTTGTAGGGTAGGGGGAGAAATTTTAAATGCTGCTGCTATTACCTCAGTTTTTGCCATAGTATTATACTTGTTTTATATTTACCTGGAGTTGGTAAGTATTATTTTACTCAATATAAGATTTGCGATTTACTTTACTCACAAACCTAGTTTATCTTCTTTTTTTCTATAGTATCGTGATTATTGCCGATCTCAACCTTTACTAAGTCTACTTATTATAATAATAAGAATACGTTATACTAGCATATACTTTTACATAACGCAATTTTTTAAAAAAATGTAACTCGGTAGATACCTTTGTTCTAAAGATCTTAGAGCAAATTTTTGCTCTGGCAAGTATTGATTAGTAATAAATTTATTTCGATTTCCAAGCAACAATTTCTAGATTAGCAAACCTCTTAATATCTATCCAGTTCGACTGAATTTATCTCTGCTGTAATTAAAATTTTACCCTCAAAAATAAAGCAATTAAAAACTAGATATGCTAATTTCTAATTGCTTGTCATATTTAATTTAATTTTTATTTTTTTTTAAGCAAACATTTGAGCCAATCTCTCTTTAAATTCTCCTCGATCGTTGAGATGGGGGAATTCGTTATCGGGAATGGGGCGATCGAGAAATTTGCATAAAGGTTGCCATCCTTCTTTTACTTGATAAACTAGTAATTTTTCGGCAGGAACTTTTTGCTTGACTTCGGCTATATGCTGGTTAAAAACTTCGATCGCATATTGTTTGTATCTAAATTTACCTTGAAAGTCTTTTTGAAAAACTTGTTCGACTACTACGTTAAATAAACGGATTAAATTTTGTTTGTGAAGGGAGATTTCTGTTTCAGTGTTTTGAGATTTTTGCTTAATTTTAAGGCTTAATTGGTAAATAGTATTAAAAACACTTTCATACCACTTTTCAGGATCTCGAACTGTTAAAATCACTTTAGCATCGGGATAACGCTCCATTAACTGAATATAATAACTGCAACCAGGATAGTCTACCGTGGCTTTATAATCTTTAAAAATCTCGTCCCAATTAATCGATTTGCCTTGACTGGCCTTTTCCCAAAAACTAACGTTTTCTGGTCGATCGATTAGTTCTTTCATGTGATAACATTTGTTAAAGCCTAGTTGTTCTAAGCCTGCTTTTAACGAAAGCGTTCCGGTACGTCCGAGTCCCGCACCGATTACTTCAATAGTCATAGTCTTATTAGTTCTTTTTCTACTGGTTTATTTTTATCCTTTATATTTTAACTAAACCGTTTAGTTAAAATATGGATTATTAAGGATCATTTAAAATTTAAGTCATTCACTGCTCGCGGCCCTATTTATTCGAGAAGTGAGGTCGGATTTTTTTTAGATAAAATTAGGTAGACAGTTAATTTTAAGCCATTTCCTATAAATTATACATCTTTTTTAAGACAATTTAATTAATTTTATTCTCAACAATATTTGTAGCAATTATTTGAGAAAATGATATCAGTTTCTAGAGAAAAATTAAATCTTGCGACAATTGCTTGTACGAGTACTCATTCAAAATTAAAAGCTGTATAAATCTT
Organism: uncultured bacterium; assembly: GCA_964458305.1. Classification (GTDB taxonomy): domain Bacteria; phylum Cyanobacteriota; class Cyanobacteriia; order Cyanobacteriales; family JASJDA01; genus JASJDA01. Next base: position 13,919 of record CAYWIH010000123.1, read on the forward strand.
GTTTTTGTGGGATCTAGTTGCTTACAATATAGAAACAAGAATATCCATTAAGGCAAGTACTTCTACAAAAACGATCGCAGTTAAACGTCCTGAAATTTGTTCGCTCATCATAATAATTTTTTTCTCCTCAAATAACGATATCTTAAAAAGTTAAACCAGATTTAGTCGCTTAAAATATAGAAAATAGAAGCTCTAATAAGGCAAGTACTTCTACAAAAACGATCGCAGTTAAACGTCCTGAAATTTGTTCG
>CAYWIH010000123.1:14269-15286 GCA_964458305.1 uncultured bacterium
CTCATCATAATTTTTTTTTCTCCCCTGACTAGTGATTGATAAATTAATTGCTTACTTAATAATAATTATGATAAATAAACAAAAATTAAGTATCCGTCACAGGTAAGAGATACCAGATCTATCTAAAGGTCTTCTAACTAAAGAATGATTTAAGATTTATGCCTTTAGATTTTAATTTGATTAAAAATAGAGGAAAATCGTAAATGAAAGGGATAAAAGGGAAAAATGTCTTAATAACCGGAGCAACTTCAGGAATAGGCGAAGCGATCGCCTTGCGATTTGCAAGAGAAGGAGCAAATATAGCGATTAATTACCGTAAAGATCTTGAAAAAGCCGAAAAGACGCAAGAAAAGATCGATCGAATGTGTTCTCAAGTTCAAGGTTGCGGGGGTAAACAGTTGCCAGTACGAGCAGACGTATCTCGAGAAGAAGAAGTTATCGAGATGTGCGCTAAAGTAATCGACAAACTTGGCAGCCTGGATATATTAATTAATAATGCGGGGATACAAATACCAGAAGCCTCCCACGAAGTCAAAACAGAAAATTTCGATAAAGTATTAGATGTCAATCTTAGAGGGGCTTATTTTTGCGCTAGAGAGGCGATTAAACACTTTCTCGATAACAAGAGTGAAGGGATAATTATCAACGTTTCCAGCGTTCACGAAATTATACCCCGTCCCGAATATCTTAGCTATTCCATCAGTAAAGGTGGGATGGGAAGTATGACCAAAACCCTTGCTTTAGAATATGCCAGAAGACAAATTAGAGTCAACGCGATCGCTCCTGGTGCTACAATTACTTCTATTAATGACGATTGGTTAGACGATCCCGAAAAGAGGCAAGAAATGGAAGAAGCTATTCCCATGGGCAGGATCGGCAACCCCGAAGAAATGGCAGCAGCAGCAGTTTTTTTAGCCTCTGACGAAGCAAAATATATTACCGGACAAACTTTATTTATTGATGGTGGTTTGACCTTATATCCCCATTTTCGTTAATTAAAACTGCGATCGGTTAGTA
>CAYWIH010000124.1:0-15251 GCA_964458305.1 uncultured bacterium
GGTTAAAAAAGTTGCGATCGCTGGAGCTGGCCCGGCAGGATTATTATTGGCTCATTATTTACTATTGCGTGGAGATAATAAATATAAAATCGATATTTACGAACGTCGTAGCGATCCGAGAAAAGTAGCTTTTTCCAAACACAGAACTTATCCAATTTCTTTATTTGAAAGAGGATTGAGTGCTTTAAGAATTATAGCTGGATTAGAAGAGAAAGTTAAAGCAAAAGGTACGCAAATTATCGGAATAATAGTAAATTCAGCAGATGGAAAAACAAAAATAATACCGAGAAATAAAGCATTAACTCTAATAGATCGAACGAGATTAGTTATTTCTATTTTAGATAAATTAGAAAAAAATTATTCTCAAGCTCGAGTTAAAGTTCATTTCAATAGCAAGTTAATCGATGTAAATTTTGAAAATAATACGGCAACAATAAAACAAGACAATGAAGAGAAGAAAACTGTAAATTACGATATTTTAGTAGGTGCGGATGGAGCAAAATCGATAGTTAGAAGTAACTTTATTAAAACAGAAGACTTAAAATTATCAGAAAAATCTTTAGACAATAAATATAAAATGCTTTTCGTGCCTAGAATTAATGAAAAATTAGGAATAGAATTAGCAAAAGATAAAATGTATAATTTTACAATGGCTAGCGATAATTTAATAATAGCAGTACCTCAGCCAGGAGATATATTAAGCTGCGTTGTCAACTTCGATCGACGCAATAAAGATGAATTATTAGAACTTTCCAGTACAAAAAAAGTAATCGAATTTTTCGATCGCAATGCTCCTAAATTAGCGAAATTAATTACTTTAGCAGAAGCAGAAAAATTTTTAAAAAGACCTTTATCCAATAGTTTTGTTGTAAGCTGTAATAGATACCATCAAAATGATAATGTAGTAATTATTGGTGATGCTGCTCATGCTTTATTTCGCTCTTTAGGTCAAGGATGTAATTCTGCTTTAGAAGATGTAGTAATTTTAAATCGACTGTTAGAAGAAAATAACGATGATTGGGCTAAAGTTTTACCTCAATTTACATCACTTCGCGTTCCAGATATTAAAGCATTACAAGAACTTTCTAATAATTCTTTCCCAAAATCTAAATTACTACTTCTAGAATTTATTTGGCGCAGAAAAGCGACCCAAATTATCAAAAAAATATTTCCTAACTATCAGTCTAAATTCATGTTCGATCTTTTAGAGACAACAACACCTTATTCAGAAATTCTCAGATTGTCCCAAAATTGGGTTAACAAAGTCAAAAAATCCAATCAAAAAATGTTAAAAACAAGGTAATATAAGAAAAGTACCGACGTACCATGATACGTCCCTACTTATTCACGATCCTAAAAAAATGACATTAGCCCCGTGGCGATCGCCTTTAGCAAAAGCATTACATCGCAATCGATCTTTAGCATTTTCCCGCTATTTTCAACTAGCTACAGTAACCTCAGAAGGAAAACCAGCCAATCGTACTTTAGTATTTAGAGGCTTTTTTAAAGATACTAACCAAATCGAAATTATTACCGATTATCGCAGCAAAAAAATAGACGAAATTCAAGATCGAAGTTGGGGTGAAATTTGTTGGTATTTTACCAAAACTCGAGAACAATTTAGAATAGCTGGAAAGATAAATATTGTCGAAGAAAATTGCCAAGATGAAACCTTAAAAAAAGCGCGGATAAATACTTGGAAAAACTTATCCGATGCTACTAGAATACAATTTGCTTGGCCCGATCCTGGAGAACCAAGAAATAAAGATAGCGATCGAGCATTTGAAGACTTAGAAATATCGGAAAAAGAACCAGTAAAAAACTTTACTTTGCTATTATTTAATCCCGATCGAGTCGATCGTTTAGAATTAAGAGGAGAACCACAAAATAGATGGTTATATAAATTAGATCCAGAGTCTCAAACTTGGTCTACAGAATGGGTAAATCCTTAACTAATACCAATTTATTTTTTATTTGTTATTTATTGAGAAGTCTAGATAAGAAGTCAGAAAGATTTCTAAATTTTAAATTAAAGAATGTATTGTATAAATTTTATTATAGATATTATTTGTAACAACTATTTTAGAAAATGGAAGAAGTCTTTCTAAATAAAATTATGTATCTCATTAATTTCGATATCTTCTAAACTTAATTTTGTGTTTTGAAAACTATCTCTTTGCTGTAATTTTGCGAGCCAATTTTGAATTTTTGGATAGCTATCTAAGGAAAAATCGAACAAAACTAAAGAAGATACTGAAACCCCAGCGACAAGATCTGCTAAAGTAAACTGTCGCTCTATAAAATAAGAATTGTCTTGTAAATTTTCCTCATAAAATTGTAAAACCAAATCGATTTTACTGCGATCGATCTTAATAGGATTTATTCCTGGAGATAGAGACATTTTTTGATGAAATAAAGCACTAATCTGAGGTGATAAATGATTGTTATTGACAAATTCGATCGTTTTAACTTTAGCAAGAGATGCCGGAGATTTTGGTAATAAAGCAGGAGTGGGATATTTTGCTTCCAAATAATCCATAATTGCTAAAGATTCGATCGCTGTAGAATTCTCATCTACCAAAACCGGAATTTGAGGAAAAAGATCGATCGCTATAAAATTTGGTTCTAAAAGATTGCTAGATAAATTAACTTCAATAAGCTCGAAATTTAGGTTTTTTTCCAGTAAACTAATCCAAACGCAACGAGATTTATTAAAAAGAGGATAGAAATAAAATTTTATCATCGCACAAAAAACAAAAATAGGAACTATAATAATAGTCCCTTGCGATCGAATTTGAAAATAAGAATTAATAACTCATTAAATACCGCTTCCATCTAAAAATTCTCTAATTTCCTTATCTTGCAAATGACAGCATTCACTAGGAGAATCATCGGCTAAAGCAACAGCCAAAGCGCGATTGCTAGATTGAGATTTTTCTAATTCTTCTAATTGTCGTTCCAAATTTTCGATCCGATCGACTAAAGCGCGAATTACAGCAGCTTCGGAGTCGGGTAAATTAGCGTGTTCGAGGGGATTAACTTTAACACCAGAACGATAAACAACTCGACCCGGTACGCCTACTACAGTACAATCAGAAGGAACTTCTCGCAATACTACCGAACCAGCTCCGATTCTAACATTATTGCCAATTTGGATATTGCCGAGTATTTTAGCTCCTGCACCAACAACTACATTTTCTCCTAAAGTTGGGTGACGTTTGCCAGTTTCTTTTCCCGTACCACCGAGAGTTACACCTTGATATATTAAAGAATAGTCCCCGACGATCGCGGTTTCGCCAATTACTACCCCCATACCGTGATCGATAAAGACACCTTCACCGATAATAGCTCCGGGGTGAATTTCGATTCCAGTAAAAAAACGTCCGATATGGGAAATAAATCTGGGAACAAAAGGAATGCCTATCTGGTTTAACCAATGGGCAAAACGATAAAATATAAGTGCTTGTAGACCAGGGTAGCAGAGTATTACCTCCAGCCAGTTACGAGCAGCAGGATCTCGTTCAAAAATAATGCGAAAGTCTGCGATTATTGAAAGTAGCACGACTAGTTTCCGTCTTCGATCGTAAATGATTCCTCAACTATCTTAGCTTTGGATCGGTAGAGATGAAACGGTTCTTTAGGGAGATATCCGAATTTTTATGCCTATAATCATGTTGGTTTGTTTGCTTTTAGTTGGCAATTGGTTGTTCTCAGAAGTTTTAATCTTTAGCCCTCTCAGAATATTAGATTGGTTGAGTCCGTTTTTTACATACGGAATATTGTTCTTATTTCTAGCTTTATTGAGTTGGTTTTTTACCGACTAAATTGCTGCTAAATGAACGATCGCGTCTCCTTGATTGACTAAAGGATTTTGTACGTGGCCGATAACTATCCCCTCAATGCTGGCTTTAACTTTAATATTAGTTTCCCCGAAAGCGTCGGTAATAATGCCCAATTGTTGCTTTTTGACGACTCGATCTCCCAAACCCACTTCCAAACGAAAAATTCCGCTTCGAGATGCTCGCATCCATTTGCTTTTACGAACTTCGATCGGAGCATTTTTAATTTCAGAATCGGGACTCGAATACATATTTAATTTGCTCATTACCCTTAAAATCCCTTCTACTCCCACTTTTATCCCATTGCGATCGAATCTCAAAGCTTCTCCTGTTTCGTAAAGTAAGACGGGGATGCCGATCTTGGTGGCTGCTTCGCGCAGAGAACCGTCTCTAGTGCTAGAATGTATTACTATTGGCGTGCCGAAAGTATTCGCCAGACGATAAGTTTCCTCATCTTCGAGGTTAGCGCGAATTTGTGGTAAATTAGTGCGGTGAACCGCTCCGGTATGCAAATCGATCCCGTGAGTGCTTTTACTGACTATTTCTTTGATAAACAAATCTGCCAAACGTCCTGCTAAAGATCCTCCAGCAGATCCCGGAAAAGAGCGATTGAGATCCCGGCGATCGGGTAAATAGCGAGATTGTTCGATAAAGCCAAAAACATTGACGATCGGCACTGCAATTAAAGTCCCTCGCAATTTTTTGACCTTGACTTTTGACAATACTTGTCTTATAATCTCCACCCCGTTTATTTCGTCGCCGTGAATTGCTGCAGAAAGCCAGAGAGTCGGGCCGGTTTCGACACCGTTGAGGACGATTACCGGAAGGGATAACATGGTTTGAGTGGGAAGACGAGCAACGGGAAGCTCGAGACGACGACGAATTCCTGGTTCGATCGTTGTCTCGGCAATTTCAACAATATTTTCTGTCATTTAATATTGAATGCGATCGCGATTTTTTGCAGGTGAAGCATTTTTAGCGATAAATTCGATAATTTTTCCAGCTACATCTACTTCTGTGGTTTTTTCAATACCTTCGAGGCCCGGAGAAGAATTAACTTCCATTACCACGGGGCCGCGATCGGATCTTAATAGATCTACTCCAGCTATTCGCAAACCCATTGCTTTTGCGGCTTTAACTGCGGTACTGCGTTCTTCTGGGCTTAATTTTATTTTTTCAGCAAAACCGCCGCGATGCAAGTTAGATCTAAATTCTCCTTCTTTACCTTGCCGTTTCATGGCTGCTATTACTTTGCCACCAATCACGAAACAACGCAGATCTGCCCCTCCTGCTTCTTTGATAAATTCTTGTACCAAAATATTGGCATCCAAACCGCGAAAAGCTTCAATTACCGATTTAGCTGCTTGATGGGTTTCTGCCAAGACTACCCCAATACCTTGAGTTCCTTCTAACAATTTAATCACTAAAGGTGCGCCGCCGACTGTTTCGATCAAACCATCGATATCTTGTGTAGCGTGTGCGAAACCAGTAACTGGCAAACCGACACCTTCTCGAGCTAAAATTTGCAAACAACGGAGTTTGTCGCGCGATCGCGAAATTGCTTGCGACTCGTTGGCACTAAATACGCCCATTACCTCAAACTGTCTTACTACCGCAGTACCGTAAAAAGTTCTCGACGCACCGATGCGAGGTATAACAGCATCAAAATTCTCTAGGGGACTGCCTTTGTAAACAACTGCTGGCTTGCGGGAAGTTATATTCATATAACAGCGCAGGTAAGGAATGACTCGCATTTCGTGTCCTTGCGCTTCTCCTGCTTCTTTGAGTCTTCGAGTAGAATACAAACTCGAGTCTTGAGACAAGATAGCAATTTTCATTTTTTTTCTGCTCTTATAGAACTTTGGATAAAAGAATTTCCCGCATCAACCAAAAATTTTTGACGGACTGCTTGACGACCCAGCAACATTCTAAAGCCCATTTCGTCGCGATTGGTTAAGGTTAATTCAATTTTCCAACTTTTTCCACCCAATTTTACAATAGTTTCGATTACTGGTCTCAGTTGAGCTACTCCTCCAGAATTTTTTACTTCGCGCCAGTCTATGACTTCTGCTTCTGCAGTTACTGTATAGTTACTGTTTCTTTGCAGTGGATGAATTTGAAAGCGAATCATCTCTTTGCCTTCTTGCTCGAATTTTTTAACGTGAAAAGCGTGCAATGCCGAACTTCTAGCCCCAGTATCTATTTTGGCTTTAACTCGATCGATTCCTATTTCTGGAAGTGCAACAATTTCACGCCAACCAATTACAGATAATTGTTTGCTAGATGATTCGCGTTTCATTTTTTTTTACCTAATTAATTATTAGAGATCGACCTTTACTTTTTGAGTAATTATGTAATAATATCAACTCTACCGGTTTGTAAATTATAATACGCTCCGACTACTTTAACTTTATTTTCTGCAACTAATTTAGAAATAACTGGAGAGGTTTGAACTTTTTGCTTTTGCAATACCACGTTAGCCGCAATAGCATTGTAGAGTCGATCGCCCGATTTGTTGCTCGACATTTGTACTGCTGGCAAAATTTCATTAATAATACTGCCGATGAAACCCGGAGTAGATCCTAATTCCATTGCTGCTTGAACCGCACCACAACTTTGATGCCCCATCACGACGATCGCTTTTGCACCTAAAACTAAAGCCCCATATTCTAAGCTACCTATTTCTCCTGGGGTGGCAATATTGCCGGCATCTCTTACCACAAATAAATCTCCCAAACCGCGATCGAAGATAATTTCGGGAGGTACTCTCGAATCGGCACAGGTTAAAATACAAGCAAAAGGAGATTGAGCTTCGGAAACTTGTAGTAATCTCAGTCTATCTTGATTTGGATTTCTGCTTCTTTGCCTGACAAATCTTCTATTACCTCTGATTAATTCTGAGATTGCTTCTTCTGGAGACATATCCCCATAGGGGTCGTTTTGCGCTATTATTTTTTCTGTCGGTTCGGCTGTTGTTGCTTTTGCTGACTGGCTAGCACTCGTTACTATAGAATAACTTCCTATAGCTGCCGCACCGTATTTTAAAAACTTTCTTCTGGCTAGATTTTTCTTTTTTCTGCGATCGCTCATTTTTTTGTCTCTATTTTTTGACACGACTTGGCAAACAATTAGATCGAGTGAATAATCTTATAGATCGAGTGAATAATCTTATGAATTATCCCAATAACTCTTTGCCTTTTTCTGTTAAAATTTATCACAGAAAATTAAATTATAATAATTTTTTTGCTATCCCCGACTAAGAATTTCCTCAGCTCGATCGAGTGCTGTAGCGGTTCCAATCCAGACTCGGACTTAGTTTTGCCCGAATCTAGATCTTTGCGGTTACTGCCAAGGAGTTGCAATATACATATCAAATTTCAGATCGATTGTCAAGATAGAAAGAACCTCAAAAAGTATTGGATATAGTAGCAAATGAGTCAGAAAAAGCAAGCTAATTATCGCGGCGGTTGGTCTTTAGAAAAAAGAGATCCAGAATTTATTAGATCTTTAATGCCTTTTTTAGAGTGGCTTTATAAGTATTATTTTCGCGTCCAAAGTGACGGATGGCATCACATACCAGAAAACGAACGAGTCTTAATCGTTGGTTCTCACAATGGCGGGACTGCCGCTCCAGATATGCTAATGATGATGTACGATTGGTTCAGACGTTTCGGTGTCGATCGTTTAGCCTATGGTTTGGCCCATCGTTATGCTTGGCAATCGAGCGAAGTAATAGCAACCTTAGCCGAAAAAGTTGGTGCGATCGAAGCCCATCCCAAAATGGCCCTTGCTGCCTTTAAAAAAGGTGCTAACGTTTTAGTTTATCCTGGGGGACAATACGATATGTTTCGCCCTCATAATCTGCGCGATCGAATCTATTTTGCGGGACAAAAGGGGTTTATCAAGCTAGCCTTAAGACAAAGAGTGCCGATCGTTCCGGTTATTTCAGTAGGGGCGCACGATACTTTAATTATTTTAGGCGATTACTATCAAGAAGCAAAGCAAATTCATCAAAATTTAGGACTTCCTTGGCTTTTCGGTCTCGATCCGGGGGTATTTCCGATTTATTTAGGTTTACCTTGGGGCATATCTGTAGGGCCTTTACCTAATATACCTTTTCCCCTACAAATTCACACCCGAGTTTGTCGGCCGATAGAGTTCGATCGCTATGGTAGGGATGCAGCCAAAGATCGCGAATATGTCGATGCTTGTTATCGTTTAGTTTATACTCAAATGCAGCAAGAATTGGATCGTTTGATTCGAGAAACGGCTTAAATTACTCTAAATTAGATAATTATTTAAGATCTTAACGAATCGTTATTTTGCTCGATCGTATTCATTTTAATCTGCCATTTTTCGGCACTCTATGACAGTTAGGAGTTGCAAATATCGATTTGATTTCTGACAGGTTTAGAGATCGAGTAATTTCGATACTAAGTTGCGATTCTATCGATTTTAACTTGTTATATAGCACTATGTATTTAAGTTAAGACACGGACAGAAAACTATACTACTGTTGAAATTTAGGCTGTTTATTAATTTTCAACTAATACCTTTGCTACTTTTTGTAGTAATGATGATTGGCTATTTTCACTAATCTTCAAAATATTGTGAGTCAGCGTACTAAAATGTAAAGCCGCGATCGGATGTTTTATAAGTTCAGATGTGAGTATTGTCTCTTTTGAATATGTCTTTCCTATTAAATGATAAACTCTAAAACCTTTCTTGATTTTACTTTCGAGACTTTTAGCAGGTGGAACATAATACTGGATAAAATCTTCGTTACTCAAATCCAAACATATCCTCTTTTGTATTTCATTAATAAATTTAGTTTCACTGTTATAATACGATATCAAAGGCAATAATTTACTACTATTTTTACCTTTAATCGCTCGATTTATTTTTAGAGTCCCATTTTCAAGCTCTTCAAGAATACCATTTCTTCCAATTAAAGTTGGCGTGAAATAATCGCTTGTATAACAACTAATATATATTTTTTCCGATTCATCTACAAAATATTGTTGGTCGTTAATTAATTTTTCTGAGTTATTTTTTTGTTTTCTTAAAAATTTAAATTTCTTTTTAATTTCTTTTAGATCGCGCATTATATTTTTAATATAGATGCTACCTTCTTTATAAAGAAATTCTACTGCAATTGCTTTAGTTTCTTTTTTTCTAGGGCTGCGTACATAAATAGTAGAAAAAGTTTTTTCAGAAAATGACTGAGAATTAATATTTAAGCCACGACTGGAATTTATAATACTTTGCCTTATCCAGTTTTTAATTCCCAGTTCAATCAGTACCTTTTGAAATTCAGGTGATATTTTTAGAGCGTATTTCTTGACAAATTTTTCCCATTCTTCCTTATTTTCTTGTTTGCTTAGATAGCAAGAAATACAATCATCTTTTTCCAAAAATCCCCCATTTGTAAAAGGCTGGGTATCCGATCCCAGAGTATCTAGATCGATTTTTTTATCTGTATAAGAGAGAACCGAAATAGAAGATTTCTTATCTTTATCATCAGATTTTTTACTATTGGATTGCTTCTTGGCTGCTACAGTTTTAAATTCAGGTATATTTATCCCCTGGGTACTAAAAAAATCTCCTGTCTCCAAATAGTTATATCTTTTTTTCAATTGGGAATAGAAATCAATTTTATTTTTCTTATCTATTTTTGTAGATGGAATCCAAAAGCCGTCATCTCTTTGGTAAGCCATCGAACCAGTTTCTTCATCTAAAAGTTTATTTAATACTAGATAGTTTTTGCCTTTATCTAGTTTAATACTCGACCAAGATATAACTTCGGTAATTTTCCAGCAAGGAGCTTCTTCACCTTCAATTTCTTTTAGTTTATATGTACTAATAGTTTTTCCAGATTGATAAAATGTGAGAATATCTACCCCTTGATGTTTCAGAATATTTGTCAAAAATTGTCGATCGCTTTCAGTTAGATCTGTTCCAACATTATTAATAATTTCTAACGATCCTACAGATTTTATATTTTTGATAAAAGGGTTTTCTAAATAATAGTCAGCCTGAAAATCGAGGGTTTTAAATTCAATATTGCACTCGCTTAAAAAACTCTCAAGTTTTGTCATGAGATTTTGGTAGTAATAAAGCTGAGTCTTTTTGAACTTGTCAAAATCTTGGTTATCTTGAGGAAAAACCATAAAATTGATAGAATTTGAACGACGAGCATCGCGATCGCGATCGAAATAGTATTTCTTTTTTTTATAAACTAATAACTCTCCTAAATCGTCACCATCTTCTATGCTGTACTTATCTTCTCGCAAAAATCGTCGGCTTTTCCGAGTCAGGGTTAATGTCAGTACATCGTGGTGATTATATTTTATTAACAGATTTTGTCCCCACACTAAAAGAGCATCTTTTGATTTAGTTAAATTTTTAGAATGGAGGAAAAATAATTCTTCAAAACCAGTTATTATTTCGTCTGAGAAAACTTCAGAAAGAAGATAAAACTTAAAAACTAAATTAAAAATTCTTTCTCGATTATCTTTAAATAACTTTTTCCATCCAGAATGATATTTATTAGTCGATAAGAAAAATATATAAGTTTTTCCGTCACTGTATGACAGAAAATATTGAATGTCTGAATATTTTGGTTTTTTACCATCTACGGAAAGTCTTTCTTGAATTTGTTTCTGGATATATTTATGTCGTTTTTGAAAAAAATTAGATTTTGAATATTCATCTTCAGAATCTTCATTCTCAGAATTTTCATTTTCAGTAGGTGAATATTCAAGCTCAAAATGCTCAATTCCTTTATCCTTCTTAAAGAGAAATTGATAAATTTTTTCGGCTACTCTTTCAGAATCATCTGATATTTTTAGCTGATTAGTTCGCGATATTGCTGATAATTCGTTAGTTAATTTATCTTGCATTTTGGTTCTATTTTTGGAATAAAAAATCTCTAAGTATAGTAGATTCGACTGGACAATTACGAGAGTCAAAGTAAATCAAATTTCCAGAAAATAGGTTTGATGAGTGTTGAACATTCTTTTCTTTAGCTGCGTGCAAATTTAAAAGTAAACCTTTCAATTTAGTAAATTCTGGATAATCTGAACCAATGGTATTCAGCTTATTTTTAGTTTTTTCTAATGTTGGTTTTGAAAGTTTATTTTCCGATAGTTTACTCCATTCTTTAACATCGATACAAAATAGAGTATTTTTCTTAATATAGAAAAGATCGAAAACTTCATACAATTTATGATACTTTTTGAAATTTAACAATCGATCGAAGCCATAAATAGTTTTTATAGCTTTCCAGTCTTTCTCTTCAAAAATTACATCCTTAATCCAATATTCTACAAAATTTTCAGCTAGTGATGGATTTAAAACATCGTAAAAGAAACTCGGACGGGGTATATAATCGTTAAAAATTTCTGGTTTTGGAATTAACTTATTGTATAGCTTGTAAATACGATCGGTAGAAGGATTTAACACACCAATTTCATCACCTTCTAGATCGTAGCCTCGAGCATTTATTTTTAAATTTTCGGGATATAATCGCTTTTGGTAAGTATATATTCTTTCTCCATTGATACTATCGCTGATAATCTGGAACTTTTTACCGTCTTCTTCTTCTAAAGCTATATATGGGGTAAATTCGGGTTGTTCTGGATTGTAATAAAATAGCGATTCAATAAATTCATCGGGAAATAGTTTTGATTTTCTTAAGTTTTCTAGATATTTAGCTGGATCTTGGAAAACAATTCGATCGCGTAACATCTCCCACGCTGTTTTAATATCAAAAGTATTTTTATTTTGGTGAAATAGTTTTATCTCGTCTAACATTGTTGCTTTAAATTCTTGAAAAGCTTTACAAGCATCAATTTCATCATAAATATGGTCGTCATAATTATGGATCGATCGCTTTTTTTCTTCCTTTCTAACACTTGAGTAAACTTCGTGGTTGTTAACAGAGAGTTTACAAATTTCATTAGGTTCTTCTCGTTCCAAGTAATTATATAACTTTACTAAGTTTTTCCTGGTTTCTTCATTGATAAATATTTTTATTGTTTGGTCGGTAAAATCTCGTCTTTCCGATCTTCCAATGGCTTGCAAAATTCCTTTACCTAATAAAATTTGATGTTGCTGTTCCCTAAATTTGCTAGCTTCTGGTTGGTTAAGATATTTGTTAAAGTCTTTAATTTCAAGATTAGAATCACCCAAATTTACAATACTTTTCATTAATGCAAAATGATACAAAGTAGTAGATTTTTCAGAATCTTTGTTTTTTAACTTTTTAGATGCAGAATTCATTAATGTATAGTAACTGTCCGTTAATAAGACCAAAGAATCGAAATCTTTTTCTTCACCTTTTTGGGTTTTGATAATAGGATTTAATCCTTTAGAAGCCGATTGATAAGCCGAGATAAAGAAAATTTTTTCATTCTCTTTTTCTACAAGCTCTTCTAAGTAACTTTTCTGAGTCGTTTTATCGTAGTAATTATTATTAAAAGATGCCTCATACAAAATGAGTTTAATACTAATATTGGTCTGATATTTTTTATGCTTTACTTTTACATAATATATGTTTGGATGAGCTGATGATGCTTCAAAGATAAAACTAGCATGATTTATTTTCGTACAATAATGGATTAATTCTTTAATCCAGCGTAAAGTTTGAGTAAAAGCGATCGTCTCCTGAATCGAATCATCTTCAAAAAGATAGAATAGAAAATGAATAAAGTTTGTTAATTCTTGTATTTTATACTTTCCAAACCAAAAAAGGTCTTTTTTTAGATCGTCAATAAAATCATTGAAAATAAGCTTTTTAAATCTTTCTACTACCTCTTTAGTGTCTTTATTGGGAAAAGATAATAAATTTTGGTTGAAAAATTTTACTGTAATCTGTCGCTTTTCTTGACGATAATCTCTGATTTCTTCACAAAGCAAAATTTCTTCTTCAGTCATTGCTTTAAAGGAACTTTTACCAGATTCGTCGCGCAATTTATCTTTTAAATAAAGCATATCGTAACTCGTACTTAAATCCCCGACAATTCCTCCTGTAGCTGATATCAAAAAAATTATATTATTTTTATTCGCTAATATAGAGTTTATCTTGTGTTCGGGGGAAGTAAATATAGCAGTGCTACCAATAGAAACTTCTCTAAGTGTTGGATCGATTAGGTTTTTATAGCGGGATATTTCTTTAATATTGACTATCGATTTATTGCTTTCATAGACATAAATACGATTTAAGTATTTGGGGGGTTGATTTTGTATTATGGTTTCTTCATTAGCCCTTTGAAATTTGGATATTTGTTGCGACCAAATATCTAAAGAATGAGATTGAGAATCTTCAGCATCCAAAACATTAACGAGAATATTTTTAATATTTTTGATTTGCGATCGCATAGCCAGAATCGCATAAATTAATTCGGCTAAAGATGTTTCATCTGAAACTTTTTCCTCAGTAATGTGGACGTGACCACCTGAAGTTTTATGTAAAAATAACTTTTTCAGAGGTTCAATATTATAAATATATAGATTATTGTAAGAAAAAATATTCATGAGATCGTCAGCGATCTTGTTATAAAGTGTTTGAGGAATCAAAAAACTTCTACTCTTTTCAAATTTTGCAAATACTCTAGATAACATCTCAAAATCTAATCTGAGAGAATTATCTTCGCGATCTAAAATTTCAACAATTTCTTTTAAAGAGTTTTCTAATCCTTTGTAAATTGATATTGCTTCCTGCAAAAAATCAGTTGAGTTTCCTTCCTCAAAGGTCAATCGTTGATAGATAGAGACATATTCTTGTAGTTTTGGGTCGAGAATCTTGCCTTTTTCAAAATGTTCTTGAAATTCATTGAATGCACCCTTGTTCTTATCGAGAAAGCTTAACAATTCTCTATTTTTATTCTCTTGTTTTGGAAAGAGAATAGAAAATTCCCTGGCGATAGATGAAAGTGCATTATTGATTGCCATGTCTTGAGGAGAGATGATATCAATCTTCTTCTTAAGCATAATTTGATAGCCATCTTCCTGTTCGTCAAAAGCAAAGATAAATTTTTTAGCATTATTTTCCCCCTCAATAACGTATTTATCCAGATAGTTACTTTTCTTTACCCATCTTTCACCGTTATGCTTAAAATACTGAATTTTAGTTTCAAATTTGTCATAAGTGAGCATTAAAATCCCAGATTTTTCTCGCAAAAGATAGAGAGGAAAGAATATTTCAATTAACTTTAAACATCCTTCTGGATAATTGGCTGTTTCTAATTGGCATTTAATGATAAATTCTAAAAAACTTTCAAGTAAATTATTTAATTCTCTTGTTGCTTTCTTTGTTTCAGACTTCTTAAATTCTTCATCGCCAGAACCGAACTTCTTAATATACTTGAGGCGATCGATTACTCCTTTTGCTGTCTTGAGTTTTTGTTTAGATTCCTGAACCTTTTCGCGAGAAGAGGCTTTTAAAACTAGCTTCCAAAACTTGGCATTTTTAAGGATTGAAGGTATCCATTTTTTATATAATTCGATATATTCATCCGTCGTTTTCATTTCTAATGAATTGAGTTTATAGACGGGAATATCTGGATATCGATCCTTAACTGAAGTAGGAACGGATAAATGTTCTCTCAATGGTGCAACATATATGCCGATTATTTGAATATCTGAATGCTTTTCAATGGTTTGACATATTGCTTGAAACAATTGGTGAGTCTTTCCCGATCCCGTACCATAATTGATGAGTTTGAGTTGAGGACGGTTTTTTCGAAAACTATCTTCGATCGTTTTATGATAGGAATCAAGAATTTTGCTACGAACATATTCTAACTGCTGACCAGAAATATTGTTGCTCTTTTGCATTATTTATCTATAATTTTTATGCAGAGATGATATGATTAAATGTTTTAATCATACACCTTCACCTGCAATAAAGTAGAAGATTGCCCCTTTCTAAAATAAGATCGATCTCGATCGATCTATAAATTAATCTCATTCGTTAGTTTTTATAGCTGGCAATTTCCATCCATCCCAAATATTTGTTAGTAGTTGCCATCTGCGAGTATCGATATCGTTAAACCAAATTCTAAAATAAACAGCAACGCGATCGACATTGCTGGTATTAACTGCTGCTGTATGGGCTAGTTGATAATGACATAAAATCGCATCACCAGGATCGCATATAAGTTGAGTCGGTTTGCCAAGATCTACAGCAGGCATTCCCTGAATCAATGCTTGTCTTCCTCGATCGCGAAAATATTTTTCAATAATATAATGAGATCCGGGCCAGACTGTAAAATTACCTGCATAAGTAATACAAATTATTTTTTACAAAGTAGTTTAAGTAAATCTACTTCTTATTTAATAATTAATTTTAATCAAATTTATAATCAGATAATCTTATTTGTTTTTTTTTTCAATATCGATAGACTTATT
>CAYWIH010000125.1:0-15232 GCA_964458305.1 uncultured bacterium
AGTTAAAAAGTTTTTGAAATTTTCGTTAAATTTTGGTCAAATTTGAAACTTTTCGAAGCGCTCTTCTTCACTCCGCTCACAAAATATCTTGCTCAAATTTCTTCTTGCTTAATTTTAAAATTAAATTTTATTTTTACACCACGATTTTAGATTTTAAATCGATCGTTTAAAATCTTTATTCTTTCAATATTTAATATTTTTAATTTTTTACTACTTCTCTATTCTTTTACCATTTCGTCTCAATCTTTTACTTGCTGTTACTAAACTCCGTCTCATTAGCTCAAAAGATTTAACTAATTCTCCAATTTCGTCTTTACGTTTGGTGGAAATAGTTTGGTCTAAATTGCCTTCACTTACGGAACGAGCAACACGAGAAATTTTAACAATAGGTCTTAGTAGAAGTAGATATATTAATCGATCCAAAATAAAAAATATCGCCCAGAAAAGGACACTAAAAATAGCAAAAGCTATCAAACTACGATTTAAAACAATAGTATTTACATTATTAATAGGTACGCCTACTACACTAGCACCAACAACTGAATCATTTTCGTAATTAAAACCACTTTTACTACCATATTCATCTAATATTTCTTTTGGAGCATCTTCTGGATTTCCGTGACAAACCAAACAAGAATCTTTACTAATAGAAGGTCTTGAAGAAACTAAGTATTGTTTATCGTTAATTTTACCTTCTAAAATTAAATCCTCCATACTTTCTTCGGCAGCTAATTTATCGCGAAAATTTTGAATTATGTCTTGTTCAAAAGCTGTTGGTTTGTTGTCAGGATTTAAAGGATTATCAGAAACTATTCTAATATAGTAATCTGGCTGATTTACGGCAAAATGTTCTGCTATGTGTTTTGTGGCTACTGTCGAAGAAACTGCTGGAGAATGAAATATGTCTCTTTCTAACATAAAAGGTCTTACATCTTCAGCAACATAAGTTCTCGCAGCTTTAACCATATCTACCAATAGGTCTAATTCTCTATCTGCAGCTCCATATACCTCTTGTCTAGTCCATACACTAATAGCAGCTATACTAAATACTAAACTAAATACGTAAACTAACAATAAAACTCTACGGAATTGCTTTCCTATTATTTTCTCGAGCATTGAGTTTTGTTGTATTGAAGCCACAGAACACCTTTCCTAAATAATGAAAAACATTTGAACTTATATTAATTTTACTTATTAAGTATATTTGTAAAGTCAATTTAAGTTTTTAACATTTAACAGCCAAATTACTGAAAAATAACTAAGTATATTACTTGACACAAAGGTAAATATACATAATATTTTCTAAAAAGTCTACCTTAATTTAGTTTTTTTTTAAAATTAGGATCGATCGCACTAACGCAGCAAAAAAGTAACCAGCCTAATAGCTGGCTGCGATCGACCGATCTTAAAATTTTTTTATTAATTTAAGAATAATTTCCGAAGATAAGCTCAAACACTTAACTCGTTAATAACATCTTCATAAATTGTCTTAGCGATCGGCCCGACAGACTCTTGAAGACACTTCCGAACGATGTTCAAAGCCAGTTTGGGATCGAAAACTAATTCTTGAGAGATGTTTTCACGAAATTTCTGTTGGTAGGTAGGTTCGTCGATCTCGATGGCTAAGAGTTCAAAAAATCGATCGAACTCGTCGAATGTCTCTACTTTACCCAGATCTTCCATTACTTCTTCATAGATTAAATCGGCGATCGGCCCGACCCATTCTAGAAAAGATTTTTTTAAAGTTTGTAAAGCAAGAGTTCGATCGAAAATTAAACGCTCGGATAATAAAAAACGAAATTGTTTTTCTGATTGAGTATCTAAATTAGCTGCCAATTTTTCAATTAAATTATCTAGATCGTTAAAAGTATTAATTTGAAAGCTTTTCTTTTCAATGCGAACTGGAGGGTTTGTCGGAATGCGAGTATTTTTTTTAGATCGAGGAGGAAGAGTAGTTGGAGTTGCCGGACGAATATTTTTAGCTCGATCGAGAGGAGTCTTTCGAGTCGGGATCTCTTGTAGCGAAACCATTCCAGTTTTGACCCTAGTACCGTTCGCTTGCTGTTGCGATCCCCGATGCGATCGAGCATTTCCGTTAGTTTGAGGGGTATTTTCTTTAAAATTAAAAGATACTGTTTCGTAAGAAGATACCAGGATATCCATCTTCTCATCTAGATCTAGATATATACCAAATCGATCGCTAAATTCAACTAAAATACAAACAATGTTAGACTCTAAATATTGCCTGCATTTTCGCTTAGCCAGTTCTGTATTTTTATTTGGCAACCATTCATCTATTACGAATTGTCTTCCTAGAACTCTGATACCGTGCTGTGCCTGGAAATAGAGGTCGCGGATCCCATGTTCAGAAGCTTTGAGATACAGCATTTATGCCCATCCATATAATTTAGTTATCTTAGTTTTTTTTGAAAAAATAGCCATTTTAAAGGTCTTTTAAGGGGGTTTTTAAAATATCTATTGCATTCTAGTATTTTCCACTATTATTAGTTAAATCTGTTATTTTTTAAAACAATTTCAACTATCCTAATCTTTCGGTTAAATTTTACTTAACTGTTACCTATTTCACAAACAACTCTAAAACCAATAAACTTACTAATTAAGTTTTTTTCTCCAATATCGTAGCGACAAGCACTGCGACAATAATTAGGGCTGTAGTTCCAAGCACCACCCCGTAAAGGAGATATATTGTTATTATTACTATTTTCTAAGTAATTTTCGCGCCAAGAATCAAAACACCACTCCCAAACTTGACCGTGCATATCGTATAAACCGAAAGCATTAGGGGGAAAACTTCCCACATCGACAGTTTCGGCTCGATATTTTCCGGCAGTTTCTCGGGCGTAAGTATAATTAGCATCGTAGTTGGCTAAGTCCGATGTAATTGTTTCTCCAAATGCAAAAGGGGTAGAACTACCGGCCCGAGCGGCATATTCCCATTCTGCTTCCGTTGGTAGTCTGTAAACTAATCCTGTTTTTTGGGATAGTCGATCGCAAAATTCGATCGCATCGTACCAAGAGACTTTTTCTACAGGGCGATCGTCCCCTTGAAAATGAGCTGGGTTCTCATTCAAGTCTCGATTTACTCTAGCATATTTACTGGCAACTACTCGCCATTGGGCTTGAGTAATTAAGTATTTACCGATCGCAAAGTTAGACACTGTTATTTCGTGTCTGGGTTTTTCGCGCAGATCGCTACCTTTTTCTTTAGCCGCAGCTCCCATTTGAAAAGTTCCCCCGCTCAGAGGGATTGTATCTAAGTATATACCATCTCCCAAATCCAAGGTCAAATATTCGGCGGTTAAATTAGTTTTTTTAATTTTTTTTCCGGTGCGATCGACGACGATCGAATCGAATGTAAAAGTTTTTAATGTAGTTTTAAAAACATTGACCCGCTCCTCGCAGAAATTTGTGGTCAATATATCGCTATTATCGGAAGTTTCGATAATATTTTGCGGCCCCGCTCCTTTGAGCCAAATAGTAGAAGAACTATTGTAAAGTAAATTAGTATCGAATAAATTTTCTAGTTGTTTCGAGTCAAGATCTTCAACTTCTAAACCGGGGGAATCGAGTGTTTTTAAACTAGGATCTAAGGCGATCGCTTCGACTGCTTCTAAAGCTTCTTTGGCATCTAAATAACGTTCTTTAAAATGATAGCGAACCATTTTTTCTAAGATAGATTTTAAAGAATGTGGCAAATAAGAAACTCGATCTTCCCAAATTAATTCGCCAGTATTACTATCTTCGGGCAAATTGTGGACGTGCAGTCCAGTTAAAGCTTGTATTGCTACTATTCCTACCGCATAAATATCGCTAGAAAATTTAGCTTTACCGCGATGTTGTTCGCTGGGCATATAACCGGGAGTGCCAATAATAGTACCTATTTTAGTAGTCCCGTTTTCTTGGATTTCCGTGACTGCAAGCTGTTTGATCGCCCCAAAATCAATTAAAACCACTTTGCCATCGCCACTGCGTCGCATTAAATTACTAGGTTTAATATCGCGATGAATAACTTTATTACTGTGGAGAAAAGCTAGAGGTTCTAAAATATGTTTTAGTAACTCGATCGCCTCAAAAGCAGAAATCGGTTTTCCAGGCTTTAATTCCCGAGAAAGATCCTGTCCGGCAATAAATTCTTGAGCCAAATAAAAATGTTTATCTTCTTGAAAATAAGCCAAAAGATAGGGGATACAATTATGTTTGTGATTCAGTTTATAGAGAACTTTAGCTTCTTTTTCAAAGAGATCTCTAGCTATTTTAAAAGTTTCAGGACTCGAAGCTAACGGTTGAAGTCTTTTGAGAGTACACAAACTATCAAATTGTTGTAAATCTTTAGCTAGATAGGTTTGGCCGAAACTTCCAGCACCAATTGCTTTTAAAATCTGAAAACGACCGCCACCTACAAATTCAATATCCATTAACTAACCGACATATTCGCCTATATATACAAAATTATAGAGTGATTATTAAAATTAAATTGCAAAATAGCAACATTAAGCACCGCGATCGAGTCTTTTTTTTAAAGGGCCTTGAGTTATTACCTTTCCTCAGTTAAAGTCTCCTCAAGACTGTTTGCTTGTCGCCCAAATTTATGCTAATGACACCTGTAAAACAAGCCTTACGAAATATCAAGGCAGAAATGCAAAATATAACACCGATCGCCCCCGATCGAGGATTAAGAAGAATCTTTAAATGGCTCTCTCCTGGTTTGTCGATCAAACGCTGGTTGCTAATCAGTTCGATCGGCGTAATACTAACTGCGGTAGGTGTAGCGATCTGGGCTAGATTGACTCCGATCGCCCGTTTGCTAGAATTTATCTCTCAATTATTAGAGTCGATCGCGACTTTGATTCCCAATTATATCTCCGGGCCTTTAGCAGTAATTTTAGGATTGACTTTAATCTTCTGGGGACAAAGCCGCACCCTCGGATCGATAACCGAAGTCCTCCAACCCAACAACGATCGCCAATTAGTAGATGTATTGATCGCTCACCGTCGTTTGCATCGCGGGCCGAAAATAGTCGCGATCGGGGGCGGAACGGGTCTTTCTACCCTGCTGAGAGGCTTAAAAGAATATAGTGCCAATATTACCGCGATCGTTACTGTAGCCGACGATGGAGGCTCTTCTGGCAGGCTGAGAAGGGAAGTAGGAGGCTTACCACCAGGAGACATTCGCAATTGTTTGGCCGCTTTAGCAGATGAAGAAAAATTATTGACCGAATTGTTTCAGTATCGTTTTAGTGCTGGAAATGGTTTGAGCGGTCATAGTTTCGGCAACCTTTTTTTAAGCGCGATGAGCGATATTTCTGGCGACTGGGAAAGGGCGATCGCCGATAGTTCTCAAGTTTTAGCCGTCAGAGGCCGGGTTTTCCCCGCAACCCTCAGCGATGTCCGTCTTTGGGCAGAATTGAGCGATGGGAGACTGATCGAAGGAGAATCGAATATTACCGCAGCAAAAGGTAAAATTCACTCGATCGGTTGCTACCCTTCGGCCCCTCCCGCTTTACCTGCAGCTATCAAAGCGATCGAAGCAGCAGATTATATTATTATCGGCCCGGGCAGCCTCTACACTAGTATCATTCCCAATCTCTTAGTTCCAGAAATTCGCAATGCGATCGCCGCTCTTAAAGTTCCTCGCATTTATGTTTGTAATATCATGACTCAAAATGGGGAAACTGATGGTTATAGTGTCGCCGATCATATCAAAGCGATCGATGCTGTTTGCGATCGTCCTATTTTCGATGCGGTCTTGGTAAACCGTCAGCCCCTCTCAGAATTAGCTTTATCTCGCTACGCACGAGAAAAATCTCACCCCGTATTTCTCGATCGCGAAGAAATATCTAAATTAGGTCGTCGTCTCGTGATGGCTAGTGTGATGCAAGAAGATCCCGAAACTGGCTGTATCCGTCACGATCCTCAACGCTTGGCTAAATTCTTACTTCGTTGGTACGCTCGTAAATAGACCGCAGCAGTTAGTTTTTTCTTTGAGTACCGATCGATTTATTTTAAAGATGAAATCTTTATTAATTTCTTTACCCGATGCTTTGGCAACTCAGCATTTAGGCGAAATGTTAGGACGGGATCTTCCTGCTGGTAGTACAATTTTATTGGAAGGACAATTAGGGGCCGGTAAAACTACTTTAATTCGCGGTTTGGCTCGCGGTTTGGGCCTCAAAGAAGCGATCGTCTCTCCGACTTTCAATTTAATTAATGAATATCATGAAGGCCGTTTGCCTCTCTATCATTTTGACTTGTATCGTTTGAGTCCTGCCGAAGTCGAGAATATCTATCCAGAAATATATTGGGAAGCCAAAGAAGTCGCTTCTGGCATTACTGCTATTGAATGGTCGCAACGTTTACCTTACAAACCTCAAGATCGTTTGGAGATTTGTTTGGTTTACGCTCGAGATTTAGAGCGAAAAGCTTCGATCTCCGCGATCGGAAATGTCTCTATTAATCTTAATAGTCTGAGCCTAGAATTTAAGATTCCAGACCCCGACTAAAGTTTAAATTTTAATTGAGGTCAAATTTATTGCCGCTTCTGTATTGTTGGTAGGCACTAAAGAACAAACCAGCTAGTGTAACCGGAATCAGACCGAGAACGATACCTAATAATAAGGGTTCTATCATGTTTTTTTCTCCCTGATGATGACATTCTAAACGCGTTTGCTTTATGCTAATCGACTTATGAGAGTAAGTTCTGTTTTCTTCCAGATTGTCTTTAACTTATTAAAGAGATCGCAATAAAAAACTTAACAATTTATTTATATTGATTAAAAAAGAGTAACAAAAATCTTAAATCAGCTCGAAAAACTAGCAGAAAAGGAGAAAAACATTGCAAAATGTTAACAGAACTAAAGAGAACTAAAATCCCAGTGGACGATCGCTTACTTCAACCAAAATTTGCAGGACAAAGAATTGCAATCTTAGCAATAGCGATCGCTATATTTTGTTTTATCGCATTTTTAGGAGTTTATTTCAGCAGAATTTCCGATCCTTACGTTCAAAAAGTATTATCTCAGACGGGAGATCCTAGTAAAGGTCAAGCTATCTTCCAAATTAACTGCGCTGGCTGCCATCAAGGGATAACTCCCGGTAGCGTCGGCCCCAACTTAAAAGATATCGGCCGGCGCAAGTCAAAAGTAGGTCTTATTTATCAAGTAACTAGCGGACAAACTCCACCAATGCCGAAATTTCAACCCAGTCCTGAAGAAATGGCCGATTTATTAAGTTATTTAGAACGACTTTAACAGTGACCATTGACCATTGACCATTGACCAATAATAAAAATTAAAAATGGGTTATTATCCCCTCTTTAATCGAAGATAAAGAGTTCACAATTAAGAATAGTTAAATCCTGTTTTTAATTGATGGTCACTGGTGACTAGTAAATATGGCTCTGGCATATTTGTGCGGTCAATGGTCACTGAATTTAATCTGCTTCTCAGCTCTTGATTGGCTTGAAAAAGTCAATAAATTGGTACGAATCCCGAATCTCGGATCAGATTTTGTCCTTCTCGAGCGATCAGTAAGTTAACGTAAGCTTCTCCAGCAGCGCGATCGAAAAAGGTATTTCTTTTGACGATAACGTATAAATAGCGACTGAGAGGATAATTTGCATTTTGAATCTCAGCGATATTTAATTCTTTGGGCCGATTTTGACATGGTTGAGTTTCAAGATCGGTTTTTTGATAGGGAGAGATTAAATCGTTTTGGTTGCGACCGATCGCCAGGGGTTTTAAAGTACAATTTTGGATAATATGGGAAGCAGAAGCGTAAAAAATAGCCCCTTTATTATTATTAATTTCTTGCAGGGTAGAAGGGATACTATTAACTATTGTGACTTCTTCGCTCAATTTACTGCTTCCCAAAACATTTTTGGCAAAAAAATCGGCCGTACCGCTTTTTAAAGGAGATTTGGAATAGGGAGAAATCGGCAAATCGGGCCCTCCCAATTGTTGCCAATTAGTAATTTTACCAGTATAAATATCTTTAAGCTGACTTAAAGTAAGACCGGAAATATTCAATTCTCGATGAACGGTAAAAACAATAGCGTCGATCGCGATCGGTATTTGTTGCAGATCGATTTTTTTATTTAAAGCGGCTTTATGTTCTGCTGGTGTGAGGGGTCGAGAAATTTGTGCGAAACTTAATTGAGAATCTAATAACATTCTCACGCCAATATCGGAGTTACTTGCTTTGGTAGGATGCTGTGTATAAACTAAATTAAAATCGGGCCATATCGATTCGATCGCTGGGTGTACCACCCTTCTAATTTCATCCCAACTCGCGCTACCTCCGTATCTAAACAAACCATTAGGAACTCTTTCTATTGCTTTTAAACTAGCTTTTTTTTGATAGTTAGAATCTTCGCGAACCAGTTCTGATAATTCCCGATCGAAATTATCAATTTCTAAATATCTATTTGAATTTTCAAAAAATCTTACTAATATAAAAGAAAAAATTATGCTATAAACTTTTGTCCCGATAAAAATTAAGCTAACTAAGGCGATTAAATTGATTTTCTGCCAAGATTTCGCGGTATTTTTTGATTTTTCTTGTTTCGCTATTTTTTTTATTTCGAGCGAGCGGGAATCTCGATCTGCTAAAAAATCAGTTCTTGCTGGATTTTCTTCGTAGAAATTAGCCGTTGTTTTGGTTGAATTTATAGTTTCTGTTTTGCTGACAGTAGCCGTACCGTTATAACTAATGTTTTGGGCTGTTTTAAAATTATAAAAATTTCGATTTGCCTGTGATTCTATTTTATTTTTATTAAAATTATCTCGCTTTGGTACGTAATTTTGATAAACGATCGGAAACCAACTCGTATCGAGATCTGCTGTTTGCTTTAGTTGTTTTCTAGCCGAGCAAACAGCTAAAGGCAAAGATTTACGAGCGAGAAAATGCTCTAAAAAATCCCTAAAAAATTTATGAGCTATTCGAGCTGAAACTGCTTCTCGCATCACGATAATGTTAGGTATATTTATTTTTTCTAAACTAGAAATTCCAACAACTCGATCGCCAGTATTAAATATCGCTAACTGCAAACCGTTATCGCGAGCTATTTTCAAACCAGACTCGATCGCATCGATATTAATATATTCTCGTTCGCGATCGCCTAAATCATGCTTATATGCTCCAGTGCGATCGCCATTATGAAA
Organism: uncultured bacterium; assembly: GCA_964458305.1. Taxonomy (GTDB): domain Bacteria; phylum Cyanobacteriota; class Cyanobacteriia; order Cyanobacteriales; family JASJDA01; genus JASJDA01. The sequence continues at coordinate 9,180 of CAYWIH010000125.1, forward strand.
AAATAATATATCCCAATATCTTTTACGCAAAAATTCATTTATTTTCTGCCGACTCGAACGATAGAGAAAAGTGATTTTAGCCGATTTTAATTGAGCGATCGATTCTTGTTTGTATTTAAAAAAATCTTTTTCGCTAACATTATTAACCACCGCTAAGATTTGCGGACTATCTCGATAAAATTGAGGCGATCTATTTGGTAAAAGTTCGTTTTTAGGACTTAATATTATTTCGGCGAAGGGATATGTTTCGATAACATTCCAGAGATGCCAAGGTAACTTTCTTAATTCTGAGGCAGAAGTTACGATCAGAAATAAAATATCTTCTTCTCGATCTAATTTTTCCCTTAAAATTTTAGAAATATGTCGAAAACCAGGAGCTTTTAACCAGCGATCGAGCCTTTCTTTGAGTAAAATTCGCTCCTGCTGACATTTTTCTTTTTGTTGGTGAATATAATTATCTACTTCTGTGCCGATCGAGTCAGCAACGTTATCAATTTTTGTTTTTAACTTCAGAAAATAATTGAGTTTTTGATAGTTTTTCTGCCATTTTTGATATTGTTCGCTCGTCAGATCTGCTAGGGGTAAAGTTCCTCCAGCTTGTACGAATGGCTCTTGCTCTGGTACGCTTATTTTTAAGTTTACCCAATAATTTTTATTCAAATTTTTATTAATTTGAAAAACTACTAATTTACTCATTCTTACCTGAAAAGGTCATAATAATAAATTTCGCTCGTTAAGTTTTTTTAACTACATTCACTAAAGATTTTAGAAATTTTTGAAGTGTTTTTGATGTTTTTTTAGTTAATTCTGCGTTGGATTATATAAAGTTTTAATAAAATAGCCTCTTTTTCTCCGTAAAATCACTGAGTTAAAATAGTATTATTTAGTTATTTAGTTATCGATTTTAAAAGTTTTTTTTCGGCGAGTTGGAAATGTATCGCAGAAGGAAGAAGGAAGAAGTTCGCGCCGTAGCTGCACCAGCAAGAGGAGGATCGAACATGTCCTAACCTTTATTTCAACTTAATCTAAGCAAATTACTTTTTGAGGTGCAAAAAGAGAATTTCTGGTTTTGGATCGATCGCTGTTTTTGCTGGGGAAGTAGATTTAAATTTTAGCTCGGGTAGTTTTTTTCCTGAAATAATCTCAAAGTTAACAATTTAATGCTTCCTCGAGTGCAATCGATAATAACTTATCTAGAGGTAGCCCTGATGCTTTTGCTAGAGAAGGGATTACACTTTTCGGAGCAAAAGAACAATAAAGTCCTGCTTCTAAAAACCAGGGTTGTCCTTCAGAGTCGATGCGGAAGTCAAACAAACTATAATGCCTACATCCTAAAGCTTGATGGCATTTTCTCGCCATTTCCTGAACCTTCTCGGTGAGAGGGTCTGTCAAATCTACAATCCAAGCTTGACCCTCTTCTTTAGCACTAAAATCTAATTCTCCATCTTTTGCTCTTTTCAGTTTATCAATGTATTGGCGGATAGGACGATCTTTGACATCCATTAAATACTCTTCTAAAGGTAAATTGACTAAATTTCCCTTTTGCTCAATCACTCCGCACCTAACTTCTCGACCGAGTTCGATATACTCTTCTACTAAGACCTCTTCTGAATATTCAAACGCTGTTTTTAAAGCACGATCGTAATCACTAAGATTCTTAACCAAACTCACTCCAAAAGAATTATCTGAATTAGAAGGTTTAATTACGATTGGAGGCTTAATTGTTGCTCGATCCCCAAAACGCAATAATTTTCCATTAACTACTTTTACTCCTGCTGCTGCGACAACAGCTTTAGTCTTAGCTTTATTAGCAGCTAATGCCATTACACCTGATGTATTTCCTACATAAGGAATGCCGAGCAAGTCAAATAAGCCTCGATATTTAGTCATTCCTCCCAAACAAAACATTTGCGGCAGCACCACATCTATTTTTTGACTGGTTATCCAGTCGATCGCACCTGCTAAAGAAAATCTTTCTGCTGCAGCAATGTCTTCTTGACTTAAAGATAATGGAAAACACCACTGACCTCCTGGACTGATGTAAGCAATCAGAAATTCGTAAACAGATCTATTCATTGTTGCTGCAATACAATCTTTGGCATAGAGACGTGAAAGATCGCAATAAAAATCATTCTCAGCAGAACCAACTAAATGGAGGATGCGAAGCACTGACATAAATAATTTATCTCTCCTAAAAATGTAGCTAGATACTTCCGTTATATTATAGGGATAACTTTGCCAAATAAATTAGCCGCAGGAGCGAAGGCTAATGGGGCGTAGCGCAGGGACAATTTTATTTAAAATAAAAAAGATCGCACAACAAACAGCGCGATCGATAAATTAAGTATTAATTAAGTTAAATATCGAGGTCGGTAAGATTGAGTTTGGGGCCGTAAGTTTCGATAAACTCTCGTCGGGGTGCGACTCGATCGCCCATTAAAACGGTAAAAATGCGATCGGCCTCGGCCGCATCTTCAATTTCGACTTTCTTCATGGTGCGAGTTTCCGGGTTCATAGTAGTATCCCATAACTGCTGGGGCATCATTTCACCCAAACCTTTAAAACGTTGGATATTGTAATTAGCATTAGCGGGAAACTGGCGAATTTTCTCTTGCAACTCGCGATCGCTGTAACAATAAAAATGAGATCGGCCTCTTTCGAGTTTGTATAGAGGAGGACAACCGATGTAAATAAAACCCTGTTCGACTAGCGATCGCTGATACCTGTAGAAAAAGGTTAATAATAAAGTACGAATGTGGGCCCCATCTACGTCAGCATCGGTCATAATAATTATGCGATGGTAGCGCAACTGTGCCGAATCGAATTCTTCGCCTTTAATACCCAAACCCAAAGCGGCGATAATAGATTGAATTTCGTTATTTTTATAAATTTTAGCGTCGTCGGTCTTTTCGATATTGAGAATTTTACCTCGCAAAGGTAAGATAGCTTGAAATCTGCGATCGCGTCCTTGTTGAGCCGATCCGCCAGCACTATCCCCTTCGACGAGAAAGATCTCTGATTTGCTCGGATCGCTTTCGCTACAATCTTTTAATTTACCGGGTAAGGGGGAAGAAAATAAAACTGATTTGCGACGAACTAATTCCCTAGCGCGACGGGCTGCTTCTGCGGCTTTAAAGGCTTGGAGGGCTTTTTCAATAATGGAATCTCCGACTTGGGGATTGAATTCCAAATATTCGTTTAATACTTCTCCGACTAAAGAATCGACAATTCCTCTAACTTCTGTATTGCCTAATTTAGTTTTAGTTTGACCTTCAAATTGAGGTTCGGGTACTTTAACAGAAATAACCCCGGTCAAACCTTCTCTAACGTTTTCTCCAGCTAAATTAGATTCGTTATCTTTAATTTTATTGCGTTTGCGAGCGACATTATTAATAGTTCGAGTTAATACTGTTTTGAGTCCTTCTAAATGAGTACCCCCGTCGACGGTGCGAATATTATTGGCAAAACCAAGTAAAGTATCGCTAAAGGAATCGACGCACCATTGCAAAGCTACTTCTACTTGTACGTTATTTTTTTCTCCTCTAACGTAAATACATTCTTCGTGTAAAGTTTGTTTGTCGCGGATCATGTAAGCGACATATTCTTTAATCCCACCTTCGTAAAGATATGTTTCTTGTCGATATTTTTCCGGGCGATTGTCAGTAAAAGTTATTTTTACGCCAGCATTGAGATAAGCTAATTCTCGCAATCTCGAAGCTAAAAGATTATAATCGAACTCGATTCCGTCCTGAAAAATTTCTCGATCCGGCAAAAAGCAGACTGAAGTTCCGGTGCGGCTTTCGCCTTTTTCTTGAGGTCGAACTGCTAAATCTTCTTGGGGAGTTCCTCTTTGATAAACTTGGATGTGGACTTTTTGATTTCTCCAGACAGTTACTTCTACTCTTTCCGATAAAGCATTGACTACCGAAACACCAACGCCGTGCAATCCTCCAGAAACTTTATAACCGCCACCGCCGAATTTACCTCCAGCGTGCAATACTGTCATTACCGTCTCTAAGGCTGATTTTCCGGTTTTAGGATGAATATCTGTCGGAATACCTCGACCATCATCAGTAACGGTGACAGAACCATCTGCATTGATATCTGCTTCTATATGAGTGCAATGACCGGCTAAAGCTTCGTCGATCGAATTGTCCACGACCTCATATACTAAATGATGAAGTCCTCTCGGCCCGGTAGAACCGATATACATCCCCGGACGTTTCCTAACGGCCTCTAGACCTTCAAGAACTTGAATCTGTTTGGCATCGTAACTGCTTGTCATGTATTCATTTCTCCAAATAGTGGCTTAACGTCCAAGTTTATCCCCAAAAGATCGAATTACTCAAAAATTTTAACACAAAAGCTTATATGACGACTATAGGCGCGTTTAAAGGCAGATTTTTCTAGTATATGAACCCTTAATTATTTCTTATTTTGACAATACTTTTGTTCTACTAGCGATCGATCTCATTTTCAATTAAAATTTCAGACCGAGATCGCTACTGTATAGATCGAAAAATAATGTTAATTATTATCTGCGGTGCAACTGCAACGGGAAAATCCAGTTTAGCTTTAGATTTAGCCACTCGTCTCAATTCGATAATAATTAGTGCTGATTCTCGTCAAGTTTATCGCGAGTTTGATATCGGTACTGCTAAACCCACTTTAGCCGAACAAAAATTAATTCCTCATTATTTAATCGATCTTAAACAACCTACCGAAATTCTTACAGTAGCAGAATATCAAGAATTAGCTAACAAGATCCTCAATTCTCAATTTTCCCAAACTCCCCCAACTCCCCCTCTTCTAGTCGGAGGTACTGGGTTATATATTAAATCGATCGCCAGGGGTTTAAAAATTCCTCGAGTTGCACCTCAAAATGAATTGCGATCGCAGTTAATCTCAATTTCTCAGAATCAATTATACGCTTTTTTGTCCCAGGTAGATCCTCTAGCGACTCAAAAAATTCATCCTAACGATAAGGTGAGAACTTTACGCGCTTTAGAAGTATATTATGTCACCGGATTGCCTATTTCTAGCCAACAAGGGGAAAATCCTCCCGATTATCCTATTTTACAGATCGGTTTGCATTGCGATCGCCAATCTACTAACCAACGCATCCGACAGCGTACTGAAAAAATGGTCGAAATAGGATTAGTTAAAGAAGTAGAAGATCTTGGTAAAAAATATGGTTGGGATTTACCTTTATTAAATACTCTCGGCTATCAAGAAATTAAACAATATTTGGCTGGGGATATTTCTTTATCGGAGGCTATCGATTTAACTGTCTTGCATACTCGTCAGTTTGCTAAACGACAAGAAACTTGGTTTAAGGCCGATCGATCTATATATTGGTACGAGGCAAATTCTGCAGATTTATTAGATACTGTTTGGCAGAAAATAATTGAATTTATTTCATAGCCTTTAAGCATACATTTCAAAAATAAAATATTTTAATAGCTATTTTGACAATTGTTCGCTCGATCTATTGGTAAAAGGCAAATTTTTGACTGTATTATCCCAATTCTCAAGCATTAGCTAGTCAGATAAACAACTTATTTTTTAAGGCAGAAAAAGCTTGTCATTTCTGACTGCTGTACTTGTTATTTTTGAGAAAACCTATTACATACTGTTTGGCAGAAAATATTAGTATTTATTTGTTAGTTTTTTTCCATACAAGACAAAAATGAAATAGAAATGAAATTCGATCGGCAAAATTTTTGTAATCGAACCAACTTTTAAACTGGCTAATTTTGGAGACAAACTAAACTAGTTAAGGGTAAAATGTTATTGTTTTAAAAACACTAGGAAATTAGCAATGCTAGATTTTCTAAATTAAAATCCAAATCATATAAAACTCAAGTATGCCAATTAACCAAGTCCAAAAATTTCTTTCAGAGCCAAAATTATTAAAAATCAAATGGATGTTAAGTTCTAATTCGATCTTAATTTATCAGATGGGAAAAGTAGGCTCGACGACGGTATTTTTGTCATTAAAAAAACATTTATCATTAACTCCAGTTTTTCACCTGCATTTTTTATCCGATCGA
>CAYWIH010000126.1:0-15200 GCA_964458305.1 uncultured bacterium
GCTTACTACGCTTTATAATTTATCAGATATTTTTTTTTCAACTAAAAGCCGATCGCTTCTCTCAAGTCTCGATAACAATATTTTTTCAATACTTTAAACTGTTGCCGATCGCCTTGGGTAAGATGATAATTCTATTAAAATCGCAGGTTTTTCAATGAAACTTAATTTAAAACAATTAAAAGCTGGAAAAATATTCAGAAAAAAAGGTTTGTTTGGAAATTCAGTGTTACCCTGCAAACAAGAGCTGATCGCTGAAGGTGTGGGTACTTTTATTTTAGTCTTTGCCGGAACTGGGGCGATCGTCGCTAACACTATTACCGATGGTGCTATCACTCATTTGGGTGTGAGCTTCGTGTTTGGGGCTGTTGTGGCGGCTTTAATTTATACTTTAGGTCATATTAGCGGCGCGCATTTTAACCCTGCTGTTACTTTGGGTTTTTCCAGTATCGGATCTTTTTCTCGCAACAAAGTTATTGGTTATACTTGCGGTTATATTGGGGTTCAATGTTTAGGCGCGATCGCAGCTTCAGGAATATTAAGGTTGACTTTTGGCAATGTAGCTAATTTAGGTGCGACTTTACCTTTAAATGGCAATTGGTGGCAGGCTTTTATTTTAGAAATTATTTTAACTTTTATTTTAATGTTGGTTATTCTCGGAGTCGGACTCGATCGCCGGGCTTATAATAGTTTTGCCGGAATGGCGATCGGTCTTACTGTCGGGCTAGATGCTGCTTGTATGGGGCCGATTACTGGTGCTAGTATGAATCCGGCTCGCTCTTTAGGCCCGGCTCTAATTTCTGGGGTTTGGCAATATCATTGGTTGTACTGGATCGCTCCAATTTTAGGGGCACAATTGGCTGTTTTCGTTTATCGAGAAATGTCTGAGGATGCTAAAAAGTCTTAATGTAGGAGATATTTATAGATCGAACTTAGTAGATCGTCAATTTTAAGCCATTTATCATAAATATTTTTTAATTGGAATTGTTCGACTTCGATCGAGTTAGATTTTTTTGCTGGTAAAAGTAATTTTACCTCCTGCTATTTTAAAGGCAAATAAATATCAATAATATTCTCATGTAACGATTCGCCACTTTCAAATCCAGCAAGGATTGCAATATCAATAATTCGATAATGCGATCGAAAAGCAAGCAAGTAAGAAGCACGTTTTAATCGCATCATTTGCACGTACTTAAATAATCTAAGATTCTCTGATAAATATCTAATATCCGATCGAATCTCTTTCGATAAGCTTTTGTATTCATTTGGTTGGTCAAAGCACTTTCTTTTGCAGTCGATACTTTACACTTTAATTCCTGCCTATTCCTTGACAATCGCTCCAAAATCTGCTATTACGCGCGCGTGATTTCGCAACAATCCCAATAAATTGAGACGATTTTGTTTAATTTCGGGATTTTTATCCATCACTAAAACGCTTTCTGGCCCGTCAAAAAAGTTACTGACAACGGGAGCAATTTTTGCTAAATCGTCGATTAATAATTGATAGTTTCTTTCTGCTTGGGATGCCAAAGTTTTGGGGAGTAATTCTTTTAATTCCCGATAAAATTCTCGCTCGCAATCTTTTTGAAATAATGCTTCTTTTACTACTTCTTGAGGATCTAATTCTTCTGTATTTAAATCCCCTTGTGCGGCCAAACGAGCCGATCTATTTACAGTTTCGTAAATTGCGTTTAATTTGCCGTTATTTCTAATTTCTTGTAAAAATAAAGCTCGATCGCGCGCGTCCAATAAATCTTCTAATGCTCTTTTTGTATATTCTGGATCGCTTTCTCCTAAAACAGCATTAACCAGATCGTAATCAATTTTCAGTTCGTCTTGTAGTAAAGTTTGCACCCGTTGTAAAAAGAATTCTTCTAAAGCTTTTAAAGGAGAAGTTTTATCGGGATGTTCCCTAACAAAATCTGCAGAACTTTCGCTAATTAATTGTTGTAAATCGATATCTAAATTAGCGTCCCAAATAATATTAATTATTGCATTGGCCGATCGTCTCAAACCAAAAGGATCGGAAGAACCGCTAGGAATGCCGCCATTACCGAATATACTAACTATAGTATCGAGGCGATCGGCTATACCGACTATTCTTCCTGTCAGGGTTTTTGGCATCATATCTCCGGCATTTCTGGGCAAATAATGCTCGAAAATCCCTTTGGCAACTATTTCCTTCTCCCCACTAACAAGGGCGTATTTTTCCCCCATTACTCCTTGCAACTCGGGAAATTCAAAAACCATTTGGGTAACTAAGTCAGCTTTACACAATAAAGCAGTAGATTCAATTTCGCTTTGTTGGGTTTCATCTATATCTAAGCGATCGCAGATCGATCGAGCAATTTCAATAATGCGATCGACTTTATCGTGCATCGTACCTAAATCTTTTTGGAAAGTTACATTTTCTAATTGAGGTAAATAACTTTCTAAATGTTCGCTGGTATCGGCACTGTAGAAAAACTTAGCATCTGCCAATCTTGCCCTAATTACTCTAGCATTACCTGCGGCAATAATTTCAGATTTTTGCGGATCGCCGTTGGCAATGGTAATAAAATTAGGTAATAAAGAGGTGCTATTTTCTGCTGTGAGGACGGGGAAATAACGCTGGTGAGTCACCATTACCGTTATAATTACTTCGACTGGTAATTTTAAAAATTCTTCGTCAAATTTACCGATAACTGCGGTCGGCCATTCTACTAAATTTACTACTTCTGCTAGCAATTCTTCGGGTATATCGGCTACACCACCTAATCGATCGGCACAGTTGCCAATTCCTGCTAATATTTTTTCTTTTCTGCGGGCCGGATCTACTTCAATATAAGCTTTTTGTAAAGATTCGACATATTCGCTAGCTGTAGCAATAGATATGGGTTCGGGATGTAATATCCTATGTCCTGTAGTGAGGCGATCGCTTTTAATACAGACAGATCCGTTTGTTAATTCTATCGGTAAAATCTCTTCGTCTAATAAGGCTACAATAGAGCGAATCGGCCTGGAAAAGCGTAAATCTCCATCTCCCCAACGCATGAAACGTTTTCCTTCTAATTTAGTAATCCATTGCGGGGTTAATTCTTGTAAGATCTCTTTAGCACTGCGTCCGCTAATTTGTTTCTCGACAAAGATAAATTGACCTTTTTTAGTCTCTCTAATTTCGATTCGATCTAATTCTACTCCCTGTTTGCGGGCAAATCCTTCTAAAGCTTTAGTCGGTTTTCCATCTTTATAGGCTATATCTGCGGGAGGCCCTTTAATAACTTCGGTGCGATCGCTTTGTTTTTGCGGTATTCCTTTGATTATTACTGCCAAACGACGGGGAGTGGCGTATATTTGGATATCTTCTGGGGTTAAATACTCTTGTTTGAGACTAGATGGTATTTTTTCTCGCCATTGTTCGATCGCGCTATCGACAAAACTCGCTGGTAATTCTTCTGTACCAATTTCTAAGAGATAGGTCGGCATAAGGGATTTTGTAAAATTAAATCGATTCGCTTATTCTGTACAGTGTACTTGATAACTTCTGTAGTCTAAAACTTCGATCGCGATAATTTGCTTGCAAATTTTGCCAAGTTTTAATGGCGATCGAAACTTAGGGGCCGATCTCAATCTATCACTAACCGAGTTTATAGCCGATTTAACTACGCATGGCGTAAAGAATAGAACCGATCGAACCGACTGCTTGGTTTGTAACGATATGGACGGGGATTTTTTCTAATAAAGAAGTCATCCTACCCTTTTGCTGAAAAGGCTGCAAAAAGAGATCTTTTTTCATTAAACTGACATTTTTAGCGGCGATACCCCCAGCAATATATACACCACCGTAAGCGAGAATTTTCAAGGCTAAATTACCTGCTTCTGCGCCATATGCGGCGACAAATATTTCCATAGTTTGCTGACAAAGAGAGTCATTCCCTTCTTTAGCACCGATCGAAATAACGGCCCCCGGATCGATTTCGCTGCCTCGATCTTCTTCCCATTGTTTAATTTTATCGCCTATTTCTGGAGATTCTGGAGCGTAATTTGTATCTCTTAAAAACTGATAGATCGAAACGATACCTTGGCCGGATATTACCCTTTCTGCAGAAACTCGATCGAGGTTATTTTTTGTTTTGATATATTCTAATAATTCTAATTCTAATTGCGATCGCGGGGCAAAATCGCTGTGTCCTCCTTCGCTGGCAAATACTTGATAATTATTGTCGCCTTGAGGTACTAAAAAGCCTTCTCCCAAACCCGTCCCCGCGCCAATTACTGCGATCGGAGTATTTTCAATTTCTTCGCCTTTTTGGATGGTTTCGAGTTCTTCTTTTTTGATTCCCAAAATGCCGTAACTTATTGCAGCAAAATCGTTAATCAAACTAACTTTTTCAATTTTCAATTCTTTACTGAGTCGCTTGCTATCTAAAGACCAATTGATATTAGTTAATTTTGAAGTGTTATTTATCACCGGCCCGGCGATCGCGAAACAAGCTTTATCTACCGAACTTTCTTTGCTCTCATCCAGAAACTTTTCTACCATCGGTACTAAATCTGGATATTCTTGAGATGGGTATTTTTTTTGTTCGATCGTCTGGTAATTTTGGCTATTTTCTTCTGCTTCTACTAGTCGTAAAATAGTTTTCGTTCCGCCGATGTCGCCTGCTAATATTTTCATTGTTTTTTGTTAGTTTTTTTTACTTACTTTTGAAGTTTAATTTAGGTTCGATCGCATTTTAAATTCCCCGATCGTTCTCCGTTTTTTTTGTTAAAAATGAGAGCCGGGAGTTTTGAGAAATTCTTTTTCTGCTGGGGTACTTTCTCTACCTAAAATTTGATTGCGATGGGGAAAGCGATCGAACCGTTCGATAATTTTATAATGTTTTTGCGCGCTTTGTATCGCCCCTTGGCTGTCGGGATCTTTTTTTAGGGTAGAAAATAATTCTAAAGCTCGTTTTTGGTCTGCAATATTTTCGCTATGCTCGAATGGTAAATAAATAAACCAGCGTTGTACTGGTAATAGTTGTCGATCGAATCCTTTACTAATAGCATTTTGAGCGTATTTTTTAGCTAAATTGTCCGTTGCAAAAGCTTTTGGACTGTTACGGAACATATTGCGAGGAAACTGGTCTAAAACTATAATTAAAGCCAAACAACTTTGAGGTGATTCTTGCCAAATATCGAGATCTCCTTTAACTGCTTGTTGATAAGTCGTTAAAAATTGCGATCGGATCGTGCGATCGAATTCTTCATTTTTGGCAAACCATGCTCGATCGGCTTTACCGAAATTAACATCTTCAGATTTACCAAACCAAAAACTTAAAATGTCTTTAAATTGTGACATAATTTTATATTTAGGAAAATTTTGTTAGTATATATAAAAATTTAACTTTAATTGCTTGCTGTGATTAATATAGGCTTTAGTTTTATCTCGTTGTTAGGTCTTTTAGACGTATTTTTGGCTTTAATTTTCATAGTGACTTCGATAGTATTTCCAATAACTAGAAGAAGAATAATTTCTCAGGCTGGAATTACCCTCTACGTGTTTCAATTATTTATTGCCCCAATTATTTTACTAATTTGCGGCGGTATTATCTTATTTTACGGCTGGACGTTAAACCCAGCACTACAATTAGCTTTCTTTTTACTTCACCTTTTGGTTGTTTATTTGGCGGTTAAGGATATTATTATTTTCGATCGTCGCCACAGAAGTAGATATTAAAACACTCGAAAGTAAATTTTTAGCAAAAAAACCGCTCTTTTCGATCGCATTGTCTCGATTTTCTGGTAATTTTTAAAATTGGGATAATTAGTTTAGGTATTGAATTATGTATGACGAGCCTCTTAACTTGACTGCTGCGATCGGCTTTTTCGATATTTTTTTGGCTGTTTTCTTTTTAGTTATTTCTGGCTTAATGCCGATCTTAAGAAAAAGAAGAATTGGCGAAACTGGAATAATTCTTTACATTTTCCAAGGGGTTATTGCTCCTTTGACTTTATTAATCTGCGGTTGGATTTTTGTAGCCCAAGGGATCGAATTAAATCAACCCTTACAACTGGGTTATTTTTTACTAAATACTTTGGTAATCTATTTAATTATTAAGGATATTTTTATAGTTAGTTTGCTAGCTGGAAGTCATCGTCACAGGTAAGAGATCGAGAAATTAGCTTTCGTACAAATTAATATCGATCGCTGCTATAGATCGGGCAAATGTCGCGTTCATATTTCCCGATCTCAATAAATAGAGATTAATTAAAAATTTGCCAACTAAATTTTACTGACAAACTTGTTATTAAAATAATAATACAAAAATATCTGCAAATTTCCGATCGCTTTACAAATAAATAAATGAAAAAAATTACAATTGCTTTAATTAGCGGGATATTAATGGGGCTAACTCCCGCACCTACCGAAGGGTGGTATTTAGCTTGGATCGCTTTAATACCGCTATGGATACTTATTAAACAAGTTTGTAATTATTCTCTACCTCAGACATTTTTGCTCGGTTTAGTTTGGGGTTGTGGCTATCACGGTTTGGCATTATTTTGGATTACGGGGGTGCATCCGATGACTTGGATGGGAGTACCTTGGTTAGCTAGTTTAGCGATCGCACTTTTTTGCTGGATTTTTATTACTCTTTGGGGGGCAATTTTAGTAAGTATTTGGTCGGTTGGGGTTGGGTTTTATCAAAGATTTAATAAACTAAAACAATCTAGCGCGATCGACAGTTTATTAACTATTTTATTTGGGGTTGCTTTGTGGTGCGGTTTGGAATTTTTATGGAGTCAAGGGGATCTTTGGTGGACTAGTTTATCTTATAGCCAAAGTCCTCATAATTTAGCCATTTTACAGCTTACACAAATATCCGGCCCGGCTACAGTCACTGCTTCGATCGTTTTAGTAAATGGATTAATCGCCGAAGCAATTATCATCAAAAAACAATCCTTTAAAATAAAAAAGCCATTTTTAATTACAAGTTGTATTTTATTAATTAGCTTGCATTTATTAGGTTTGAAACTTTACAATCGTCCGGTAGCACAACCACCAGAAAAAGCTATAAAAGTCGGCATAATTCAAGGCAATATTCCTAACGAAATAAAATTATATACTCGGGGATGGCGAAAAGCATTAGCCGGATATACAAACGGTTATCAAAACTTAGCCGATCGCGGTGTAGATATAGTGCTTACTCCCGAAACAGCATTACCTTATTTTTGGGATAATTTAGTTAGAAATAGATCGGCATTTTACGAAGCAATTTTAGATAAAAAAGTCCCCGTTTGGATCGGTGCATTTGGAAAAAAAGGCGATCGCTATACCAACAGTCTGTTTACTATTACTGGTGAAGGCAATACTTACAGTCGCTACGACAAAGTAAAATTAGTACCTTTAGGAGAATATATACCTTTTGAAAATATTTTAGGTAAATTAGTCGATCGCCTTTCTCCTCTCGATTCTCATTTAGCTTTCGGCGATCGAAATCAAATTCTCGACAGTCCTTTTGGTATAGTTACCGTAGGTATATGTTATGAATCGGCATTTTCCGAACATTTTCGCCGTCAAACAGCACGAGGAGGCCAGTATATCATTACTGCTTCTAATAACGCTCATTATAGTAATACCATGCCCGCCCAACATCACGCTCAAGATGTAATTAGAGCTATAGAAAGCGATCGCTGGGCCGCTCGAGCCACAAATACAGGCTATTCTGCGATCGTCGATCCTCGGGGTAATACTCTCTGGATATCTCGAATAAATACTTATGAAATTTATGCCGATACAATCTATAAACGAGAGACAAAAACATTGTACGTCCGTTGGGGCGATTGGTTGACAGTAGTTTTACTCTTTTTTGGGACAGCTATTTTTTTTAAACAGCTCGCTAAATAGTTACAAATATTTAAAATTTCTCCCCTACGATCCTTATTTTGACTTAACCTGACATAGAGGTATTCCCTCGTTAGTGGTAAGAAACCTCCGACCTAGACCTCCCTACTTCTGACTTCTGTACCGACGTACCATGGTACGTCCCTACTTCTGATTTGGTGACCCCTAAAATTATGACCTCGATCGCTACTCATAAAAAAGCTAAAGGCCTAAAACCCGGACAAGTTAAACCAGCCAAACAACTTTGCAGCGAATGCGGACTTTGCGATACATATTACATTCATTATGTCAAGGATGCTTGTGCATTTCTTAACCAGCAAATTGCCGAATTAGAAAAAGAGGCCCACGATCGCAGCAGAAATTTAGACAGCGAAGATGAGTGGTATTTTGGCGTACATCAGGATATGATGGCAGCGCGGAAAAAAAAGCCGATCGCAGGGGCGCAGTGGACGGGTATTGTCAGTACTATTGCCTGTAAAATGCTAGAAGAGGGCATAGTAGAAGGAGTTGTTTGCGTTCAAAATACCAAAGAAGATCGCTTCGGGCCCATGCCAGTAATAGCCACAACTCCCGAAGAGGTATTAGCCGCTAAAGTAAATAAACCCACTTTATCCCCTAATTTATCGGTCTTAGAGCAAATAGAAAAATCTGGGATGAAGCGACTTTTAGTTATCGGAGTCGGTTGTCAAATACAAGCTTTAAGAGCAGTAGAAAAAAAATTAGGCTTAGAAAAATTATACGTCCTCGGAACTCCTTGCGTTGATAATGTAACTAGGGCCGGGTTGCAAAAATTTCTCGATACTACCAGCAAGTCTCCCGATACTGTAGTTCATTACGAATTCATGCAGGATTTTCGCGTCCATTTCAAACATGAAGACGGATCTATTGAGAAAGTACCATTTTTCGGCTTAAAAACAAACGTCCTTAAAGATGTTTTTGCACCTTCTTGTATGAGTTGTTTCGATTATGTTAATTCTTTAGCCGATTTAGTGGTAGGTTATATGGGTGCGGGTTTTGGCTGGCAATGGATCGTCGTTCGTAACGATACCGGACAAGCAATGCTCGATCTAGTCAAAGATGAATTAGATACTCAGCCAGTATTTTCTAAAGGAAATCGAAAAGAAGCAGTACAACAGAGCATTCCGGCCTACGATAAAGGAGTTACCCTACCAATGTGGGCCGCTCAGTTGATGGGAGTAGTTATCGAGAAAATCGGGCCTAAAGGATTAGAATACGCTCGTTTTTCGATCGATTCTCACTATACCCGCAATTATTTATACGTTAAGCGCAATTATCCTGAAAAATTGGCTTCCCACGTACCGGAATATGCTCAAAAAATTGTCGAACAGTATCAATTGCCAAATGGTTAAAATTGTTTTGAGATCTCAACCTCGATTAAAAACTAATTTAATTCGACCTGCATCCATTTCTGACATTAATAGCTCTAAAGCTTCATAATCAACGTCGGAAATGTAACCGAGACGGGTTAACTCGTAATTAATTCCGTTTTCTATTTCTGGAGTTAATTCTTTGATGTACAGTGCTTTTTCTACCAGCAGACGTATAGCGCGTGACATTTTATTTGATATTTATATGTTTTATGTAAACTTGGTTCTATCTAATAATCTGACCTTTTTGAAGGATCTAATGCGATCGCGATCGCACTTTCTCGCAATTAAAATCGAACCAGGGGCTTTTTTTTAAGGAAAACTACCTTTAGGAGTAGATTTTCACCTTTTTATTTTTTTTTCTTCATATTTTTTACAATCATAAAAACTAAATTATATTAGCATAAATTAATTGTTAAAAGAACAAAATTTAATAGTTTTCCCATAAATATCGCTCGAAATAAAATACATTAAAATAGCTTTCTAAAATGTTCTCTACAATACAGCAAGGCGATAAATAGCAAAAATAAGCATAAAAATTAAAAAAAAAGATCTAAATAAAGATTTTCAAAAATAAGAGGTTAATAAGCTTAATTTTGCCAAAAAAATGCATCAAGCTAGTAAATGGTATTAGAAAAAACATATAATCTCAAAAAAGTATGGTAGTACCATTTTTAAAATTAATAAGAGACTTAGTTAAAAAGTTAGCCGCAGCATCGCTATAGTTAAGGTGCGTAGCAAGAAAGTTACCAAGTGAGAAATTGTCAGATTTTTAGTAAAATCTTTTAAGATTAAATAAAATTGCTATTTTTGAGAATTGATATCGTAATAACGAGAAAATAAGCAAAAAGATCGATAATTTTAAAGAATGCCGATCGAATCTATTTTATACTTCGTGTCGAGGGAAGAATTTCAAAAAAAGATCGGTTAATCACGTTTCTGTTTAATCTTGACTTCTGAAACAGTAGCCTGGTTTTTAGCCCATTCAATCTCGCCTAGCAAAAGCACAAAAAAATCAATAAGATTAAATAGTATCATATTCACTAGGGTCGTCAGTTAAACAAAAGAGGCGATCGACAATATATAAAATAACGGGTAAAAATGGTGGGAGTTGCTGTAGAAAAACTGATAAACTCGGGAATAAATAAACCTGCTCGTTACTTAGGGAACGAATTAGGAGCAAAACACAAACCCTGGGACAGTGCTAGTGTAAGGTGGGTATTGTCCTACCCAGAAGTTTATGAAGTAGGCGCGTCCAATTTAGGACATATAATTTTATATAACATTATTAACGCCCAACCCCGACAACTGTGCGATCGCACCTATTTACCCGCACCAGATTTAGCAGCTCAACTTAGATCTACCAACACCCCTTTATTCGCTTTAGAATCGCGAAAATATTTACAAGAATTTGATATCATCGGCTTCAGTCTCAGCTACGAACTCGGAGCGACGAATATCTTAGAAATGCTCGATTTAGCTAAGATTCCTTTAACCTCGAAAGAACGGGCCGAAAGTAATAACGATTATCCTTTAATTTTTGCCGGAGGTCAAACAGCCACCTCAAACCCCGAACCTTATGCAGATTTTTTAGACTTCGTCGCGTTAGGAGACGGAGAAGAATTATTACCAGAAATAGGCTTAATCGTAGAATTAGGAAAAAAAGCAGGTTTAAGTAGAGAAGAAATACTATTAGATCTAGCACAAGTACCCGGAGTCTACGTACCTAGATTTTACGACATGGCAGAAGATGGTTCTATCCATCCCAACCATCCAAAAGTACCAGAAAGAATTATCAGAAGAGTCGCTACACCAATACCAGCATATTCGATCGGCTTAGTACCTTTTATCGAAACAGTACACGATCGCCTCACAGTAGAAATAAGACGAGGTTGCACTAGAGGATGTCGTTTCTGTCAGCCAGGAATGTTAACCAGGCCGGCAACAGATGTCGAACCCGAAAAAGTAGTAGAAGCGATCGAGCAAGGAATGCGCGCTACAGGGTTTAATGAATTTTCTTTACTATCTTTGAGTTGTTCGGATTATTTAGCATTACCTGCTGTCGGGATGGAAATTAGAAACCGTCTCAAAAACGAAAATATCTCCTTATCCTTACCTTCTCAAAGAGTCGATCGCTTCGATGAAAATATTGCTAACATTATCGGCGGTACTCGCAAGTCTGGTTTGACTTTTGCCCCCGAAGCAGGTACGCAAAGAATGCGGGATGTCGTCAATAAAGGTTTGACCAACGAAGAATTATTAAGAGGGATAAAAACTGCAGTCGAGCAAGGTTGGAGTAAAGTAAAACTCTATTTTATGATCGGTTTGCCCGGAGAAACCGATGTAGATGTAATTGGGATAGTCGAAACAGTTAAATGGTTGCGTCGCGAATGTCGAGAAATAAGTAAAAAAAGGCTCAATTTTAACATCACCATCTCCAATTTTACCCCAAAACCGCACACTCCTTTTCAATGGCATTCGGTATCCACTGCCGAATTTATCCGCAAACAAGAATTATTGCGCCAAGAATTTAGAACTATTAAAGGGGTGAAAGTAAACTATACCGACGTTCGCATCTCCGCAATGGAAGACTTTTTAGGAAGGGGCGATCGACGTTTAGGATCTGTAATAAAACGTGCCTGGGAAAACGGTGCGGGAATGGATTCCTGGTGGGAAAGTTTGGATAAAGCATTTGCTGCTTGGGAAAGAGCGATCGACGAATCTAATTTAACCTGGAAATACCGTCAAGTAGATCGAGGAGAATGGAACGTTTTTGCCGGAGATACCGAAAAATCCCTCTTAGACGCACCTCTACCTTGGGATCGTATTAATTCTGGAATCGATAAAAATTGGCTCAAAGAAGATTTGCAAAAAGCATTACAAGCAGCAACAGTACCCGACTGTGCTTTTGAAGGTTGTTCCCATTGTGGGGTTTGCGGAACAGATTTCGGCCACAATATTGTCGTCACTCCTCCAGCAATACCAGAATTCGACGGCGAATTTAAGCCAAATAAGAACAAGATACAGCGTTTTAGGGTTTGGTTCGGAAAATTAAATGAAATGGCTTTAGTGAGTCATTTAGACCTAGTCAGACTGTTCGATCGCGCTATTCGTCGCGCATCAATTCCGATCGCTTTTACTGGGGGATTTCACCCGGGCCCGAGAATTTCGATCGCAACCGCACTATCTTTAGGATCTACTAGTACTGGAGAAATAGTAGACTTCGAACTCACCGACTTAATGGATAAAGAAGATTTTAAAACAAAATTAGCCGCACAATTACCCGCAAATATTCCCATTTATAAAGTAGAAGATGTCGATGTAAAATCCCCCTCGGCAACTCGTTTGTTGTCCAAAGCAGAATATTTAATTACCGTCACTGCTAACGAATCTACTTCTTTAGATGGATGGCAAAATTGGATCGATTCTGTCAATAATTCTACTGAAATAAATTGGGAAAAAACCACCAAATCCGGCAAAAAACAAACCGTCAACCTGCGCGATCGGCTCTATAACTTGACAATAGAGCAAGAAAATG
This sequence comes from uncultured bacterium, assembly GCA_964458305.1. GTDB lineage: Bacteria > Cyanobacteriota > Cyanobacteriia > Cyanobacteriales > JASJDA01 > JASJDA01. Next base: position 12,791 of record CAYWIH010000126.1, read on the forward strand.
ATAAGGAAGATAATTCTGTAGTCTTGCGATATGTCGGTAGTTGTCGCAACGACGGAACATTACTCAATGCCGACAATGTAATTTATATGTTAGAGCAAGTATCGGGAGCAGAATTAGAACTGTTGAAAGTTCACCGTCAGCAAATGATTTTAGAAGAAGGATAGATAAATAGATAGGTTGAGTTGGGTTTTGACTTAACCTAACAAAAACTATAAATCGTCAGCAAAATACTTTTGTAAAGAGTTGTGAAGAAAGCGATATCTTCCCCCAATTTGCTGCATAAACCTTCTCTTTAAAACCTTTTTTATCGGGGGTATAGTGTTGCTATTGCTTTTATGTTTGAGTAGCTGTATATTTCTTTGTTAGCTTCAAGTTTAAGTAGCAAGGAATCAGGATATTCTCCCAGAGGTATGCCTTGATATTCTTTAGGAATTTCTAGATCGTTTACTCTGATTAAATTAGAAAGTTTAGAGATAGGTTCAGATCTAGGAGTAAGTTGATTATTATAAAAATTGAAAATCTTTAAATTAGAGAGATTTTCGAGAGATTTTGGTAAGTTTTTTAGTTGGTTATGATTTAAATATAATTCGGTTAAATTAGTAAGATTTCCTAAAGATTCTGGTAAATGTGTTAATTGATTTTCATTCAAATATAGCTTGGTCAAATTAGTAAGGTTTCCTAAACAATCTGGCAGATAATTTAACTGATTTCCATCCAAAGTTAGTACAGTTAAATTACTTAAATTTCCTAGAAAATTTGGAATATTTGTTATTAAATTATGACTTAAACTTAAGGCACTTAAATTAGTGAAATTGGCTAAAAAACTAGGCGGACTTGTTAGGTTATTTCCGGTGAAACTTAACTCCGTTAAATTGGTAAGATTTCTGAATTTTTCTGGTAATTTTTTTAGTTTAAAATTACAACATATCAAACCCAATTTACGTAAATTAGTCAGCAGACCGATAGATTCGGGAAAAGGATTTAATTCTTGATTAGCATTAGAAGCTATATATAATTCTGTTAAATTAGTAAGATTTTTTATGGTTTCAGGTAAAAATATTACTGGATTATAAAGTAAATTTAGGTAAGTTAAATTAGTGAGTTTACCGAGAGATTTTGGTAAAGTACTCAATGAATTACTACTTAAATTTAGATATTCTAATCCAGTGAGTTTACCGAGAGATTCTGGAATAGTTTTTAATCCATTACCACTTAAATTTAGTTGATTTAAATCCTTTAAAGTGAAAATTTCAGACGGTATCGATCCTAATCGATAGTTTGTAGTGTTATAACTTAAATCTAATTTTTTCAAACTTTGCTCTTTGGCAATTTTTATTAAGTCTAGAATGGGTTTAGGGGGTGAACTCATAGCTATTCAAGTATTAAAATTTTTCAGATATCTACAAAGTTACTAATATGTTGATTATATTCTATTTTTAGATGAACTTGCAGGCAGTTAAAAGTAGGCAAAAGGAAAAAAGCAGAGCTTTGATAGCTCAATAATTAGTTGGAGATTTAAACCTTCAATTAATTAGCTTTCTTCCTTCATCAGGATAGAGCTTTGATTAATGTATTCTACATTAATTAGAATTGACAACTTTTGTTTTAAGTCATCGTTCCCACCATAGAAACTTTCCCTTCGTTTAACGTTTAAAATAAAAGGAAAAGGAAATCAATACACTACTACCATTATTTAGATAGGAGCATTATTAGACAGGACTACTGTTTGAGGTATGAAAGTAAGACTAGCAGGTTGTCCTGTTGTTGTTAGACCAGATCCACTCCCTCCTGTCACTTCAAATACGTTAAATATTCCTGCAAAACTCTGGGCAGGATTAAACTCTCGTGTGCCGAATAAAGCAGGGCTTATACTCCCACGAAGAGTAACATTTGGCGTAAAATTATTTACATCCACGAACTGAGAAGGATCTACAGTTACGTTCTGAACATTTCTTAGTCTTCCTCTAATAGTGTATGTTCCACTAACAAGGGGTTCTTGCGGATTTATGCGACTTCTAATTAGAGTTAAATCGTTTCCAAATAAAGGATCTGTAGTATATCCAGTACTTAGATCGAAAGTAACTGGGATATCTGGAATAGCTGCTGTGATAAACTCATCTGAGTCAGAAGTTATCAAACCAGATGTATTACCAAAAAAGGCTTCTTCCCCTATAGTTTCAAATTTGTTATCGATCGGAGTATTTGTTTCATTGCTAATACCTGGAATTAAACTAGGAATAGATTGACTGTCTGTCTTAATTGGTTTATTTTTTTCCAGAAGTTGAGTTCGATCTAAATCTAAAATTGCTGTACTCATAGCCAATCTCCTCAGAAATATGCCGCTTGCCTGGTCAAAAAAACAACTTAGCTTGATAAAATAAGTCTATCGATTTTGAAAAAAAAAACAAAT
>CAYWIH010000127.1:0-2880 GCA_964458305.1 uncultured bacterium
AATGACTGGCGATTCATCCCACGCTGAATTAAAAATTACAGGCGTAGGGCTTCTCGCCAGAAAAAACTAAAAGTTGAAACCCTGACCTCTGAGCCAACCAAAAAGCGCAACAAATTTAAATATAAAAGCTGAAAGATCCTCAATTTTAGAGGATCTTCTTAATTCAAAAAAACATTATTGCAAATGTTTTGAGAAAGCTAAGCAATTGACTCGCGATCGATATTAAGCTGGTGTCGGCGTAGAAACAGATGCAGCAAAAGCAATATTTGTTCCATCTTCTGTTTTTAAAGTTCCGGCCGTGCTATTGATTGTTGTTCCATTTATAGTTTGACTGGTTTCGGAAAAAGAAGTTAAGACTGCGCTTTCTGGAAAAAAGAATGTAATTAAACCAATACCTCCGGTAACCTCAACTGTATGAGAAATAGCTTCTAAGTGATTTAAATCAGAAATAATCATGTTATTTTTGCCTCAAAATTAATTGATTTTGTAACTTAACTAAACAATTTACTAAATTTTGATAGTTTAGATTTAGCGTGATTTTTTTGAACCTTAACTCATGTAACGACAATAATTAAATCTTTTTTTCAGATAAATTTAATTATTGTTCATTTAGCTTAGCAGATCCTTTCATTCAAGCTGTTATCATTTTGGAAAAATCTGGAATAACTTCCGATTTCTGTTGAAAAAATTAAAAAACACGAAGTTATTTTCAAAAATACCAAAATGATAACAAGATAGGATTTTTATTTTTTAAAGTGGTAATGTAAACAAAAAAGCAAAGCGCGTAATCATAAAACCATAGCATATAAAATTAAGGAGAATAAATAATGATTATTTCCGATTTAAATCATCTAGAAGTAGAAAAAACTGCACAAATTAATGGTGGCAGTTTTGCCATCCTTACTAAAGACACTGTAAATGTAGCAATAGCTGGTGCTACAGCAGATGCTAAAGGTAGCGAGACTTTAACTACCACTGTTACTGTTACTAGCTCAGGTGATGGCAAGTCTTCTTCAACAAGTTTATCTTTATCTGAAGCAAAAGGTACTCAAATAACACTATTAAAATTCTAAACTATTAAATTAGTTTAGTAGAGAAAGAAATATGCAACAAATCTCTATCTAAAACAGTGATTTTAGGTAGAGACTGTTTCATATAAACCAAATAGAAAAAACATTGAAAATAAAGAAAATGATTTTGTCTGATATAGATTATCTCGAACCCATCTCTAATAGTAGTAATCAAATACCCGATAGAGTATCTGGTGGTAAATCTTTTGCAACAGTAATTACAGACGCATCTTCCGGTGGTACAATTTCATTTGCAAAAGCTGGTTCTAGTGGAGATATTACTAAATCTATTACAACTACTTCCACTAATGTTAACAGTTCATTAATTGATACCGGTACGGCTACGGGTAGTGCTATTACTTTTGGGATAACGACTGACAGTAATATCGATGTTACTGCTGCTGTTGACGGAGGTGTTAGCGTGTTTGTTGGTAGCCCTTAAGCTAACAATTTTTAGTAAATTCACAAAATTCATTATTTGAAAAAGGAGGTTAACATGATTATTTCTGATTTAAATCATTTAGAAGCTGTTTCCGAGACAGTTGAGGTTACTGGAGGTACTACTAGTTTAATTCAATTCTTTTTTCCAGAAAACGCAATTTTAACTTCTTTGTCTGAAACTAGTCAAACAAAAAATGGCACAACAATCAATAGCGCGGCTGGAACTTTAAAAACAGCAGAGGGAACAAATATTGCTTTTGCTGCAACTGTTTCTTCGCCCGCACAACCTTAATATCGATCGCGATTTAATTCCCTAACTTTCTCAAAGCATTACAACTAATGCTTTTTGGAATTAATAAAATCCTCCAAGATGAGGGTTTTTTTTGTCGATCTTTGCGATTTTCCGATCGCAGAACATCTGGATCGATCGCTTAAATTAGCTGGTGCGCGATCCCGCAGGGATCTGGGCTTCGCCCAGCGCGCGGAGCTATAAACTTGTTTTAGCGTTGTGATGAATCGCGCTAAATGTGTTAAAATATTTTCATGCTTACTATGAATTACACTTACCGAATTTATCCAACCAACGACCAACAAGTTCTTATACTTGATTGGCTCGAAACTTGCAGACGTTTGTACAATCATTGTTTGCGAGATCTAAAAGATTGGATTAATTCTCGAAAGTGTATGGTAGATCGTTGCTCTTTAAATCGGGAATATATTATGTCTCCCGATATGCCATTTCCTAATTATTTGGAACAAAAAAGACAGTTAACCCAATGGAAAAAGAATAACCCTTATTATAAATCAGTTTATTCTCAAGTAACCCAAGATGTTGTTAAAAGAATGCACAATACTTGGCAAGCTTTTAAAAATCGGGGTTTTGGTTTTCCAAGGTTTAAAAAATACGGTCGTTACCGCTCTTTTTTGTTTCCACAATTTAAAGAAAATCCAATTAAGCAATGCGACCCGAACGCAATCGCGAGAGCGGTGGCGAATGGCGCAAAGCGCGCGCAAGATCTTGGGGAACGCGCACCGAGACAGGGGAATGTAATTAAATTACCAAAAATAGGCGAAGTTCCAATTAATCTACATCGTCCTATTCCCGATGGATTCAATGTTAAAGGAGTGCGAATAGTATCAAGAGCTAGAAATACACAATGGTATGCAGTAGTTACGATTCAATGTGATGTAACCGTTCCCGAATTTAGGCCTTATGGTAGGGCGATCGGGGTTGACATAGGACTAGAATCATTTCTTGTTACTTCTGATAATTTCAGAGTTAAACCAGCTAGATTTTTTCGCGACTTACAAAGTAGGCTGAAAGAGCTGCAACGTAAAGTATCGCGCAAAAGAAAGCGGTCTAAAAACT
>CAYWIH010000127.1:2980-14838 GCA_964458305.1 uncultured bacterium
AGGCTGAAAGAGCTGCAACGTAAAGTATCGCGCAAAAGAAAGCGGTCTAAAAACTATGAGCGCGCACAAATCAAAGTAGCAAAATTGCATCATAAAATATCTAATTCAAGGAAAAATTTTCATCTCGACATTGCTCATAAACTTTGTGATTCTGCCGATAGTATTTATGTAGAAGATATTAATTTTCGCGTATCAGCTAAAGGCTTCTTGCTCCGTCCTTACGCTGAGGAGACCTCAGCGCGGGCGGTGCGCTTTTTGGGTAAAGAAATGCTTGATGGGGGATTCGGTCAGTTCAGACATTTATTATCCTGGGTGTGCTGGAAGCGAGGTAAATATATGGGGCAAGTTGACCATAAATATACTTCTCAAATTTGTCCTGAATGTGGAACGCACACAGGTAAAAAAGAATTAAGCTTCCGCGTGCATAATTGTTCTGAATGCGGCTATTCTACGAGTCGAGACCACGCAAGTGCGAGAGTAATATTGAATCGAGGATTGGAGATTAATGTAGTACCCAGGGACGCTGGGGAAAGGAAACAGCCTGCTGATTGCGTACTGTCGGGGGCGATCGAGCCTAGATAAGTGCAACGCAGGAATATCTTGATGTGAGTCGAGAAGCCAACGCTGTAATTTTTAATTCAGCGTTTGGAGAACGTCACTTAAAATACGAATTTATTTTAAATGCTTTCAAAACGATCGAAATTATTCTAATTATTATTTAATAATGCTTAAATGTTGAAAAAATAAAACTTTACTTAAAAAATAAGTTTAAGTTAGAGTCTTTCATAAAAAAACTTTCTTAGATTGATTAATTTTATAAATTTAGAAAAAGGAATTTTCGATCGTGACTGCTAATTTTGTAAACGCTTCGGCAAACGTAAATTTAACTAATTTAAGTCAAACACCTATAGCTGTAAGCACCGTATCTGCAACTCAAACAAATACTTTAGTACAGTCTGGTGTTGAATATGCAATTAGTAATGCTTTAGCTCTTGCATCTTCAACTGCTACCGGATCGATCGATCCTCTTTATGCTGCACTTGAAACTTATAGCTTTAGTGGTACTAGTGGCGGATCTGCGAGCGGAGAATCTACTAGCCTAGCACAAGTAGATTGTTATTTTAATCTGACTGCAGGACAAACTGTCAGTTTTGATTATACTACCACAATGGCACTGAAAGCGAAAGAAATTGAAACTATTACTGAATATAATAAAGCTGACGTTAACTTTGCTTTTTTAATATTAGATGTTACAAATAGTTTCGATCGCCCTAAACTTTTAGGTTATAGCGGCATAGACGGTAATTTAATTTCTAGTCAAAATATTGCTGATGCAGTTTTTGCTAGCAACACAGTTTCTGGTGGCGGCACTTTTACTACTCTCAAGACAAATGAAATTACTGATATTAATGGTAATAATGGCATAGACTCTCTCAATGCAGGGCTTGAAGGTAGATATAGTTACACGGCGACTACAAATACTAAACTAGCAATTGTCAAAATCAATATTAGCCAAACTTTATCCGCAACGGACTCTTTACTTGGAACTTATAAAAATCAAGGCTATCAAGTTGGTACGTTTGAAAACGATAGGCTGATTGGAAATCGTAAAGCTAATAAGATTTACGGCGGTTGGGGTAATGACAGGCTTAACGGTCGAGGTGGAAATGATATCCTTATAGGTGGGAATGGTGACGATGTAATAATCGGTGGCAATGGAAGAGATACTCTTACTGGTGGCGCAGGTGTAGATTATTTCCGTTTTGCAGAAGAAGGAAATCCAGATACGATTACTGATTTTGAAAAAGGCGTAGATAAAATTCTTTTAAGACAAAACAGTGCAATGTTTGCTAGTTTAAACACTTCTGTTAAGGGTTCTCTACCTCCAGATAAATTTACAAACTTTGATTTTAATTCTAGAACTGGTGCATTATCTTTCAACGCCAAAACCTTTGCTATTCTTGAAAATGTTACAGCAATAGATGCTAGCGATTTTATTGTTGTTTGATAAACAATCTATTTAGCCAGCTCAAAGATTGAGGTAAAATTTAGCGGCAAGTTTCCCAAGTCCGTTTATCATGATTAATTACGCTAATATATCAATTGAATTACATGAAATAGCAGACTTCTTAAAACAAGAAATGCTTTTGAGAGAATTTTGTCAAAAAGTTGTATCTCAAAAAATCATTGCAGAAGCTGCGCGGCAAAAGGAAATTACTGTCACTAGCGAAGAAATTGAAGCAGAAGCAGAAAAAATTCGTCGAGAAAAACGGCTAGAGAAAGCTGCCGATACATTAGCTTGGCTAGAAGAGAATATGCTCACTTCCGACGAATGGGAAGTAGCAATTACAAATCAGCTCTTAGCTCAAAAATTAGCCAAGCATTTATTCGATAAACAAGTCGATCGATTTTTTGCAGAAAATAAACTTAATTTCGATCGATTTGTTCTTTACCAAATAGTTGTTTCTAAAGAGCAAATTGTCAACGAAATCATTTTCCAAATAGAAGAAGAAGAAATCAGTTTTTATCAAGCTGCCCATCTATACGATATTGACGAACAACGTCGATATCAATGCGGCTACGAAGGTAAGCTTTACCGTTGGAATATAAATCCTAATATTGCCGCAGTTCTTTTCAGCCATCCTGTAGGAGAATTAGTCGGCCCGCTTAAAACCGAGCAAGGTTATCACATCTTGAAAATCGAACAATTCATTCCTGCTCAACTTGATTTTGAAATCCGCCAAGAGATCGTAGATCGCTTGTTTAAAGAGTGGTTAGCGGCTGAGTTATCTTATTTTATCCATAACAAGCTCTAATTTATTTAACCATTTATTTAATTGCTTTTTTAGTTTATAAAGTTGAAAAAAAGAACAGACTTGCTATTAAGAATTAGCATTTGTAAAAAATTATAAAATTATATCATCATAGACTACATATAGACATATAATTATTTGATTTGACTAATTTTCAACTTGAGTTTTTTTAATGATTATTGACATTTTTGTTTAAATAAATTTACTCTATTCGAAAAATAAAAAAACAAGCTTAAATTAAGTCCCAAATCACGTGCTTAAAATAACAAAAAGTTATACTTAAGTATATGGGTTACTTTTTAGTATCATTAACTAAAAAAAATTGAATGAAAAAAAATATATATAAATGTTTATCTCAGTCAAAGTTAAACAAAAATGTCGATCGTAAAACTTTATCTTCGCAAGAAGCAAAAGCGATCGAAGGGGGCGATCTGGCTACGGGATCGATGCAATCGACAGGATTTTCAGAGCGAACCTGGTCTCCTTCGGTACAAACCTTACTCGATCGACCTCCAGCAAATTTTCCGCACCGTTTAATGTTAGGAGGAATAGTATTTTGTGCAATTTTCGGTGCTTGGGCTTGGTTTGGGGAAATTCAAGAAGTAGGAAAAGCACGGGGGAAGTTAATACCTAAAGGATCGACTTTTAAAATTGAATCGACAAATGTGGGTAAAGTCGATCGACTTTTAGTTGAAGAGGGCGATCGAGTTCGGACGGGACAGGTGCTGATCGAATTAGACTCAGAACTACAAGACAAAGAAGTCAAACGTTTAGAGCAGGCACTAGCAAATCATCAAGAAGAATTAGCCCACAAATTACAATTACTCGAAAAAGTTACTCAGGAAGCTGAAGCCACAAACGCGATCGCAGCAAGTGAAATTTTAGCACAGAAAACTGCTGTAGCTTTAGGCGAGCAACAAATAGAAACCGCCACAAAAACGATCGCGCAAATGAAGCAAGAAGAGTTAATTCACCGCGCTAGGATCGATCGCATCGCACCTTTGCAAACTTCTGGAGCAATTTCTAAAGAATTTCTGTTTCAAGCAGAGCAAGAATTACGGAATTTGCTTCTGCGTATGACACAAACTGAAGGTGAATTAAATAGAGCAGCAAAAGACACCGAAAGACTGAGATTAGAACTGACCCAAAAACTAAGTGAAGCAAGGCGAATTCAATTACAATCTCAGCAAAAAATACAGCAACTGCAATTAGAAATAGATTTAAAAAAAGCCAAAATTGAAGAGACGCAAAATGTACTTGTTGCCGCTCAAATTGAATTTAAAAATAAGTTTTTTAAGTCTCCAGTTGATGGTGTTATTTTGTCCCTTAACCTGCAAAATTCCGGTCAAGTAGTGCAGCCTGGAAAAACAATAGCTGAGATTGCACCGACGGGGGCAGAATTAGTCTTATCAGGAATTCTACCCAATCAAGAGGCGGGTTTTGTCGAAGCAGGTATGCCAGTAGAAATCAAATTTGATGCTTATCCCTATCAAGATTTTGGAACTATTCCGGGTCAAGTAGTGTCTATATCTTCTGATGCCGAAACAGATGAGAAGTTGGGGGAAGTATATCGAATAGAAATTTCTTTAGAACAAGATTATGTAAATAAAGGAAAACAAAAAATTAGCTTTAAAGCCGGTCAAACTGCCACTGCTGATATTGTCATTCGCAATAGACGTATTGCTGAAGTCTTGCTCGAACCTCTCAGAGGACTTCAAAGAGATGGACTAGAATTATGACCGAAAGTTCGGGACTAAAAATTTTAAATTAGCTTTTTGTTTGTTTTAAATATTTTAACATTCTCCCGAGATTTCTGTATTACCAATCTAGCGATCGGCTAATTGAATTGGTGATTTCAGATTAAATTATTGTGGCTCGTTATTTTATGAGTTTTAGATTCTGATGAATATTATCTTTAAATAAAGATTGTAGCTGCTCTTAAAAAAAAATAAAAGTTTTTGAAAACAAAATAATACAAGTGAGGTTTAATATGAATAATAATACCATTGAGAGATCAAATAAAGTAATAACTGAATCTCAATTAGACGATATTATCGGTGCAATTCTCGATGGTAAATATTCATGGGCTTGTTTACTTATTTTAAAATTCGTTGGTTTGCAACCAAATTGTTTTATTCCCTACGGAACTTACAATCGTTTGATCAAAGAAAATAGAAAGATAGAATCTAAACGCTCTGCTTTAGAGAAACAGTACCAGGAAGAAAATGAATCTCAGAAACAATCCCTGGCTTTAGCCAGTAAAATTGAAGCTGCTCTCAAAAAAAGTAAACAAATAACCGCATCAAACTTAAGCAGAAAAACCAGTATTCAGCAAAATAAAAAAGATCGAGAAATTAAAGTTATTAATAAATGCAATTGCGATAAGTGTCAATACTCCAACGACTGTAAAACCCAAGAACTGCACGGTCAGATGAATTTATTTTTAAGCCGATTAAACGAACAGCAAAGACGTTGGTATGTAGCCTTAGAAGCAAAAAAAATGGGTCACGGTGGCATTAAAGTTATGTCAGAAATAACGGGAATGCACTCCGATACAATTCGTCGCGGAGTTAGAGAATTAGAAACTTGCTTGAGCGATCGCCCGAGTGGTAGGGTTCGTAAAGCAGGTGGCGGACGGAAAAAATCTAAGAAAAAAAGAAGCGATTGCAAGTAAAATTACATTTGATTGGGTTAGTTTTTTCTAAAAAGCTCTAGCTAAAACTAGAGCTTGGTTACAATAATTTAAAAAATTTGTTAGAAATTTTTATGAGTAGGGTAGATTTGAGAAATGGTACAAAAAATATTTTAGATTCCGAGGGAAAAGAGTCAATAATTTTGTCTTCTCTTCTCAAGAATCAAAAATTACTCGATATAGAAACAAAGGTTATTGAGAATTTAGCTCAAAATTTTGAATTTTTAGAGATCGATTTAGGTCACAAAATTCCCCTCGATTTATCTGCTGACAAAAATAGCGATCGGGAATCTCAATATTTGTATTTGGTTTGTCAGGGAAGAATAAGGTTACTTGGTTATGACAAAACAAAACAGCGAGAAGTAGCTTTTCAATTATTAACAGAAGGAGATGTCTTCGGTGGCGACTTACTTTTAGATGAAGTTACTCTGTCTTATCAAGCTATTGCCGCCGATCGAGGACAATTAGCCCGAATTAACTTATCAGGTTTAGAACCTTATTTAATCAAAACCCCAGAACTGAAACAAGCTTTAATTGAAGTTGCCAAACAAAGACAGCAATTGCTCTTTTTCAAAACCTTAACCTCACTGAGAATGTTTAGCAGTCGCAGGTTAGAATTACTTTTGCCAGTTTTAAAAGAAGCAAAAATTACAGCAGGAGAAAATTTAGAACGGGCCACACCAGCAGAAACTGGGCGTTTTTGGCTAAAAGAAGGTGCGATCGGTGCAGGTGAAAATCCTACCAACGATGCAGATCGACTTCCTAATTTGGGCGATTCCTGGGGATATCCCGAACCAATACCAACAAATTGGATAGCCGATAGCGATCTTGCAATCTATAAAATAGCCAAGTCAGATCTTTTGCAACTACCAGAAATTTTTCCTTCCTTGGCCGGCGAAAATGGTAAATCTGCAAAAAAAATTGGCGTTCTATCTTCTCCAAAAAGTCTTCGAAATCTCAATAATGTCTCTTCGTCGGCTTCAAACTCTACTGAAGAGACTGCTTCATCTCCCACACGAGCAAAATCGGTAAAGGTAGATTTTCCCAAACCTTTCCAAAAAAAACGCAGGAAGTTGTTAGGGGGATTTCCTTTCATCGAACAACAAAGTTCTTCTGATTGTGGTGTTGCTTGTTTGGCTATGATAAGTCAATATTGGGGCAAGCGTTTTAGTATTAATAATCTTCGCAATCTAGTTGGAGTCGGTCGATCGGGTGCATCCCTAAAAGGTTTGTCTCAAGCAGCAGAAAGTTTGGGTTATCTCGCTACCCCAGTTCGGGCCAGTTTTGTCATGTTAATAGAGCGTACACCCTGGATCGCTCATTGGCAAGGAGATCATTACGTTGTCGTTTACGAAGTTAAAGGAAACAGCGTATATGTTGCCGATCCTGCATTAGGTAAGAAAAAAATATCCCGTCAAGAATTTTTATCTAATTGGTCTGGATATGCCTTACTTTTAGAACCTACAATTCGATTTGAAGAAACGGAAACCGATAAACGCACTCTGAGTCGATATTTTGAATTATTGTGGCGATGGCGATCGGTTGGTTGGCAAATAATTTTCGCTTCCCTACTCGTTCAGGTTTTTGGGTTAGTTACCCCTTTGTTAACTCAGATTATTTTAGACCGGGTAGTAGTTAATAAAAGCTTAACTAGTTTGCACGTTTTTGCCTTGGGTGCTTTACTGTTTGGCTTAGGTAGTGTTATTTTGAACGCCATCAGACAATATCTACTCAGTTATTTATCCAATCGTCTCGATCTGACTTCTATTGCCGCTTTTATCAATCACACTTTTAAACTCCCCCTCACCTTTTTTGCTTCTCGACAAGTAGGAGACATCATTACCAGAGTTCAGGAAAATCAGAAAATTCAAAGATTTTTAGTCGGTCAGGTGTTGCTGGCCTGGTTAGATTTACTCACTGGATTTGTTTATGGCGCATTGATGTTTTATTATAACTGGCAGCTAGCTCTAATGGTTCTAGCCTTAATACCGCCGATCGCCATCCTTACTTTAGCTGCCACTCCTTTTTTACGTCAGATATCTCGAGAAGTTTTTAAGAGTACCAGCGAGCAACAATCTTCTCTAGTTGAGATTTTATCGGGTGTGGAAGCTGTTAAAGGTGGAGCGGTAGAACAAGAAGTACGCTGGCGTTGGGAAGAACTTCTGACTCGACAGCTTAATATCGGTTTTAAAGGTCAAAAACTAGCCATTAACTTGGGTTTGACTAGCGGCATCATTAATACTGTTGGCACGACTGCTTTACTTTGGTTTGGAGCTTTTCTGGTAATTCAAAATAGTCTCACGATCGGACAGTTTGTAGCTTTCAATATGATGATCTCTCGTGTAATTAGTCCGGCAATAACTTTAGCCAATCTCTGGGATGAAATGCAAGAGGTGCTAATTTCAGTAGAGCGACTCAACGATGTTTTTGATACTCAGCCCGAAGAACTACCTGACAAACCAACCATAGTTTTACCTCGTATCAGAGGAGAAGTAAGCTTTGAAAAAGTTACTTTCGCTTACGATCGAGACGCACAAAAAAATACCCTTCAAAATATTTCTTTTACAGTTCGTCCCGGACAGACAATAGCTATTGTCGGTCGGAGTGGATCGGGAAAAACCACTTTAGTTAAATTGCTTCAAGGTCTTTACTATCCTACTAGCGGGAGCATTTTTATCGACGCTCAAGAGTTGCGACACATCTCCCTTTCTTCTTTGCGATCGCAGTTAGGGGTAGTTCCTCAAGAATGTTTCCTTTTCTCTGGAACTATTCTCGATAATATCAGCCTGTTTCGTTCTCAATTTAGTTTAGACCAAGTTATCGAAGCTGCTAAACTGGCAGAAGCCCACGGATTTATTCAGGGAATGCCTTTAGGATACAATACTAAGGTCGGCGAGCGAGGAGCTAATCTTTCTGGAGGACAGAGGCAAAGAATCGCGATCGCACGTGCCTTGCTTGGAGACCCTCGGATTTTAATTTTAGATGAAGCTACCAGCTCTTTAGATACCGAATCAGAACGAAGATTTCAAGAAAATTTAAGTAGGCTATCGCGCGAACGCACTGTATTTATCATCGCTCATCGCCTTTCTACCGTTCGTAATGCCGACTCTATATTAGTTTTAGACCGAGGAATTTTAGCAGAACAAGGTACTCACTCAGAATTAATGAGTCAAAAAGGTCTTTATTATTATTTAGCTCAACAACAACTCGATCTTTAACTAATACCAATTCTGAAAAATCAAGCTACAGATAACATCAACTATGCTTTAAGATTCTTTAGTTATTATCCTAATTGACCTCTGACCTCTGACCCCTCAACTGTAGCAATATTAAACAGAAACGGTATAACTTCCCATTGCTTTACCTGCTAACCATCCACTAGTCCAAGCATTCTGAAAATTAAAACCCCCCGTCACCCCATCTATATCTAAAACTTCCCCAGCAAAATACAATCCGGGACATATTTTACTTGCCATAGTTTTGAAATTAATTTCTTTTAAAGATACGCCACCGCAAGTAACAAACTCATCCTTAAATATACCTTTTCCTGTTATTTGATAGCGACCTTGAATTAGCTCTCGGACTAGTTTATTTAATTCTTTTTTTGATAGTTCCGCCCAGGGTTTAGCCCGATCGATACCCAAATTATTAACCAAACTTTGCCACAGTCTTTTTGGTATTGGTAAAGAGCAATAATTAACGATCTTTTTTTTCGGAGTTTGGGCTTTAATCTTTAAAAAATATTCTCGCAAAGTTTCGCTATTATAATCCGGCAGCCAATTAATTATCAATTCCATGGCATATTTATTTTCAAATAAAACCCTCGCACCCCAAGCCGATAATTTGAGAATCACAGGGCCGCTAACTCCCCAATGAGTAATTAATAAAGGCCCGGTTTGTTCTAATTTTTGTAACATTTCTTTGGGTAAACCTTTATTATTAGCTATAGTATTTTTTATACGGATGGGAGAGCCGGAATCTACGCTCGAGGAGCTAGTTGAAAGACTAGGATAACACCTAGCGCGCGTATAACTATGGTGTGCCCGAGAAGCAGCATTCGATCGAGGATGTTGCACTTCACAACTTATATTTAACTTGACATTTACTCGATCTGCACGGATCCCCGCTAAATCTTTTAGTCGGGGATCTGTAATGTTAAAAGTAAATAAAGAAGGAACGGCCCGAATTATTTTATGTCCTAAATTTTTAGCAATTTCGATTCCTTTAGGATTGCTACCAGTGGCAATTAAGAGGCGATCGCATTTTAAGATTTCCCCAGTTTTTAAGCCAATTTCAAAGCCGTTTTCTAGTTTCTTGACAGATTTGACCGCAGCATTTGTCCGCAAAGTAATTTGAGCTTTTTTCGCCTCCTCTAGCAAACAATTTACGATCGTCTCCGAATTATTTGTAATCGGAAACATCCTTCCATCGGCTTCAGTTTTTAATTTTACTCCCCGATTTTCAAACCAGGTTACCGTATCTTGAGGTTGAAAGCGAGTAAATGCGCCTCGCAATGCTTTGCCACCTCTTGGGTAATTTTGTACTAATCGAGCGGTATCGAAACAATTGTGAGTGACGTTACACCTACCACCACCAGAAATACGGACTTTATTTAAAGGTTTTTTTGTTGCTTCGAGAATGGTGACATTTGTTTCTGGGTAGGTATTGGCACAGGTAATAGCACCGAAAAATCCTGCCGCACCGCCACCAATTACTACTATATCGAGATTGTTTGCCAAAAGACTAGGATTTAGTTTGTTCTATACCAAAAATGATACCCGTAACGATCGCGACGGCCATTAAAAATAATATTATTCCTCCGGGTAGATTGACAAGTACTCCCGATCCTCTGAGCAAATATAATAATAAACTTAAGCTAAAAGAGGCTACAAACAAACCACCAAAAATTAAACTGCCATAACGGCGAAAATGTCTCATTTTAAATCGATAAAAACTTTCTACTTTAATAAGTAATGTAATCGCTCGAAAAAAATTTACCATTCTTTATATATGTCCGGTATTGAAGCTTTTCGAGACAATTTATTGCTTGTTAGTATAGCCGATCGCACAAAAAACAGAGATTGTTAAAGGCCGATCGGGGATCGTTCTCTATTCCTTTTCTGGGATCGCTAAGTGCTTTTTTGCCTTCTAGATCTGCCGATCGAGCTTTTTGGGGATCTTACAACAAATATTGCCCTCTCAAATTTGGCGACCTAATTTGTTTTTTGTCTTGGTTTATTAAAAATAAAAACATAAAAAGATTAATTTCAGATAAATAAAAGCTGATTTTGTTTTGAAGAAGTTTAAATTAGTAATGCTAGAAAAAAGTCTTGAATAGTTTCGATAAAAGCCTAATTCATTCTTAAAGCCTCTTTTCTTTAAGCCGCAGTTTAGACATAATGCGATTAAGCACACCAGATTAACAATTGTCATCAAGCCGCAAATCAGCAAATCGTTAATAAACAAAAAATATAACTCGATCGCACGGGAGAATTACGAATGAGAATATCAATATACGGAAAAGGTGGAATCGGCAAATCGACCACAAGCTGTAATATCTCGGTAGCTTTAGCAAAAAGGGGTAAAAAAGTCCTGCAAATTGGTTGCGATCCGAAACACGACAGCACATTTACCCTCACAGGATTTTTAATTCCCACAATTATCGATACCTTACAAGAAAAAGACTTTCATTACGAAGACATTTGGCCAGAAGATGTAATTTACACTGGTTACGGAGGAGTTGACTGCGTAGAAGCGGGAGGCCCTCCTGCTGGCGCGGGTTGTGGCGGTTACGTTGTCGGAGAAACTGTAAAATTACTTAGAGAATTAAACGCCTTCGACGAATACGATGTCATTTTATTTGACGTACTCGGGGACGTAGTTTGCGGCGGTTTTGCAGCCCCATTAAACTATTCCGATTATTGTGCGATCGTTACCGATAATGGTTTTGATGCTTTATTTGCAGCTAATCGCATCGCAGCATCGGTTAGAGAAAAAGCGCGCACTCATTCTTTACGTTTGGCTGGTTTAATTGGTAATCGGACATCAAAAAGAGACTTAATTGATAAATATATTTCTGCCGTACCGATGCCAGTACTGGAAATATTACCCTTAATCGAAGACATTCGCGTATCGAGAGTTAAAGGTAAAACCCTCTTTGAAATGGCAGAGACAGATCCGTCTTTAGAATATGTCTGTAATTACTATCTCAACATTGCCGACCAAATTTTAGCACTGCCCGAAGGAGTAGTTCCATCTGAAGCACAAGATCGGGACTTATTTACCTTACTATCAGATTTTTATCTCAATCCCGAAAAACCATCTACTGAAGAAGAATTAGACTTAATGATGGT
>CAYWIH010000128.1:0-12233 GCA_964458305.1 uncultured bacterium
AAGCTATCCAATATTCTAAATTATCGTATTCGATCGCGCGATCGAGATCGTCGTGTCAATAACTTATAAGTTTTCCTGTACGATCGCCTAATTCTCTTTCAAAGAGCGATCGATCTGATTCAATATTTTTTTTAGGGCATTTAAATTAAAATACTTAAATAGTAAAAATTTACTACTTAAGTATCTAATTACATCTTAAAACTGCTTAGTTTAGTTATTGAACGCCAGTTTCTTGACGTAAATAGGCTTCGATGAAAGGATCGAGATCGCCATCTAAAACGTTGCTGACTGCGGTAGTTTCGGTAGTGGTGCGAAGATCTTTAACCATTTGATAGGGATGGAAAACGTAGTTACGAATTTGATTTCCCCAAGCAGCTTCTACCATATCCCCTCTAATTTCGGCTATTTCTCGCGCTCTTTGTTCTTCGAGGATAATTAGTAGTTTAGCCTTTAAAATAGCCATAGCCTTCTCTTTATTCTGCATCTGAGAGCGTTCTTGAGTGCAGCGTACCGCTATTCCTGTAGGTATGTGAACGACCCTGACGGCGGTTTCTACTTTGTTGACATTTTGTCCGCCTTTTCCACCAGCGCGAGAAGTGCTGATATCGAGGTCTTTTTCGGGGATATCCACCTCGATCGAGTCGTTATCTAAAGCTGGCATCACTTCAACCCCTGCAAAGCTTGTCTGACGCTTGCCATTGGCGTTAAATGGAGATATTCTCACCAGTCTGTGAGTGCCTTTTTCTGCTTTGAGATAGCCGAAAGCATATCGTCCGGTAATTTCTAGGGTAGCTGATTTTATCCCCGCTACATCCCCTTCAGATAGTTCGACGACATCGACTTTATAACCCTGCTTTTCGCCCCAGCGAGTGTACATTCTCAGCAGCATTTCGGCCCAGTCTTGAGCGTCAGTTCCACCCGCACCAGCATTTATAGTTAATACTGCGCCTTTAGTATCGTAAATACCTGATAATAGCTGTTGTAGTTCCCAGCGATCGAGTTCTTGTTGCAGTTTAGTAAGATTGGTTTCGGCTTCTGCTAGGAGTTTTTCATCTTCTTCTAGTTCTAGCAGTTCGGCGATCGCTTTAGCGTCTTCTAGACTACTTTCCCATTCTTTATATTGGTGTAAATGGTCTTTGAGATCGTTTAATTCTTGTAGGGTATTTTGGGCTGTTTCGCGATCGTCCCAAAATTCTGGTTGTGCGGATAATTGTTCTAAATCTTTTATTTTTGCCTGTAATGCTGGCAAGTCAAAGATATTCCTGAGTTTTACCCAGGCGTAAACTTGCTAATTCTACTTCTTTTTTTAGTTGCGAGGTTTCCATCTCACTCTATTTCGATACATTTTCCTATTTTTATTTTACTGCGATCGTTCCCTGTTGGCTGTTGGTTGGTTCGAGTCAATTATTTCAACATTTGCTCGAGCTAGTAAAAATAGTGCAAAGGATCGTTTAGAAGTCGAACTTCTCTTGCTAGATCGGTTTGTATTAATTGACGATCGATCTCTAGAACAAACAAAGTTTCAATTATTTATCAATGTCACAAGTCAAAATGCAGGTACTTAAAGCATTATTCCCCCCGTATATTCGCGACTCATTAAAAATGGCTTGTCGCCTAATTAGGTTACTTTTCATAATGGGGGAAATACCTTGATTATGTCCAAAAATTGAACCCTTAACTTGAATAGACGCTAAAGAAGATCCTCGAAAATCTACGTCTATCAAAATAGCATTTTCAAAGTTGGCATCACCAAGATCTACTCCAGTTAAAAAAGCCCCATTGAGATCTGCATTAATTAAAGTGGCACTATCTAATTGACCGTTACCAAAGTATGTACCAATTAAAGAAAGGCCATTTAAGCAAGTATTAGATAAATTAGCATCGATAAGTTTGGCATCAATCAAAGAAGCTGCCATCAAACAACTATTTGATAAATTTGCTCCACTTAAATTAGCAGCGTAAAGATTAGAACCTATTAAATAAACACCAGATAAATTGGCATTAATTAGAGCAGCATAAGATAAAAAACAACCAGATAAATCAGCATTCTTTAAGTTACTGTTACAAAGATCTGCACCAATTAAAGATATGCCAATGCCATAAATTTCGCTTAAATTTGCGCCCCGGAGATTGGCACTATTAAAATTAGCTCCACTCAGGTTTGCTTCTTTAAGATTTGTTCCGATTAACGAAGCATTATTGAAATTCGCACCAGATAAATTGGCATAAGCTAAATTCGCATAAGATAAATCAGTATTGGCAAAATTAGTTCCAGATAAATCTAGATTGCTCAAATTAACACCAGATAAATTATCGTTAATAAAATTGCCTTTATCTGGGTGTACCTCGATTTTTGTCCTATTCATGACCATAACAACCCACTTACTATTTAGTAATAAATTCTGAAAAAATCTCATATTTACTGAAGATTTTTCGACTAAATTGGTCTGAAAAAATTTTATAATATTATGTCAAAAAATATCTTTTTTAATTATTTCAACATAAATTATCAAAAAATCAGAGATATTTAGCAGTTACTTTAATATTTTGACTCAAAAAAAATCCGATCGGGTGTAAGTTTAAAAAACTTATTCTTCTTTACGTTAAATTCACGGTACAATCTAACCTTTATTGATTTTTTATAACTGTTAAGCCAAGGTTGATATTTTGAAAGTGATTCTTGATAAATAGGCAATTTTTCACTTTTAAAATCTTCGCTAAAATTCACAATTTATTGTGATTTCAATATTAAAGCCAACCTTTTAAATGATAAACAAATAACCCGATATATTCTTTTAAGGCTCTAGTTGTTTTATCTAAATGATGTGCGTCGGGTATTAAATTGAGTATTATCGATTTAGGACTGCTAGTAAGTTCGTCGAGATTTTTTTGACTTACTAAAAAGTCTGTTGGTGCGGCGATCGCATCGATTCCTTGTTTTTTAAATATTAATAGCGATCGGGGCATATGCATTGCTGAAGTTACTAATAAAACTTTTTCGATCCCTTTTTGTTCTAATATTTTTTGGACGTTAACTGCATTTTCGTGGGTATTTAAGGAGTTGGGTTCTTGTATAATTGCTTCTTTTGGTATGCCAATAAATTCTAATAATTGTTGCATATCTTCTGCTTCTGGCTGTCCGCCACCCCGCCAATGAATTCGCCCGCCAGCAGCTACAATTAAGGGGGCTTTGCCATCTTTATATAATTTTGCTGCATAGATTACCCGATCGCCTTGTTCGGAGATATCTGGCATTTTTCGCGGATATGAAGGTGGTTTGGTCGAGCCTCCGAGCAAGACAATTGCTTCTGCTTGGGGAATATTTTCGGGTATATTTTGCCATTCTAAGGATTTAACTAAATAATTACTGACCCAGCCGTTACTTCCCAACCACAATACTAATATTGCTAAAAATATTGCTAAGGATGACAGTTGCGAATATATTTTTTTTCTGCTTCTTTTTGTCCTCACAAATCGTAAAATTAAAGCTATTACTAATAAAGTGCAAGCCAGTCCTAAAGGATATACAAATAAAGGCAATAATTTCGACAAAAATAAAAAACTCATTGTTTTGCTAAAAAATATCCAACTAAATATAAAGACCCGCACAAAACTGTTAATGTTTCCGTATCTTTTGCTACTTCTAAGGCATTAAATAAATCGGGAAAAGTTTTAATTTCTGTTAAGTCAGGACAAATATTTGTTGCTAAAATTGATAATTCTTCTGGTTCTGCGCTAAGGTGTTCGGGAACGGGAACTAAATAAAGTCGATCGCCATTTCGAAGTAGAGTTTGAAAAATTCCTTGACGATCTTTAGTAGCCAGCATTCCCATCACCCAATTAACTGGCTTTTCGAGAGTATCGACATATTGACGCAAACAAGATGCTGCTGGTGTATTGTGCGCTCCATCTATTAGTATTTTACGATCTTGCCAAGTAGTCCATTGCAGCCTTCCCAACCATTTAGTTTCTTTCATGCCCGTTTCGATCGCATTTTTAGGAATATTCCAGTCTTTTTGTTGTAAAATTTTTATCGCAGCGATCGCGCAAGCAGAATTATTTAATTGTACCTCTCCAAGTAAGGGTAAAGGATATTCGATATCTTCGTATTTTGCTCTTTGTCGGGAGTTTGGCGAATAATTTGAATTATTAGATATTTCAACGATCGGACAGTTTAATTTTAAAGCGCGACCCTGAACTACTTTTTTAGCTTCTGGGGGTAAATTACCAATTACAACAGGACAGCCTAATTTGAGGATACCAGCTTTTTCAGAAGCAATTTTAGGTATTGTATCGCCGAGACGTTGCCAATGATCGCGACCGATCGAAGTAATAATAGTTACTATCGGATCTTTGCATAGGTTAGTAGCATCTAGCCTACCACCCAAACCGACTTCCATTATCGCCAGATCTACTTTATTTTTAGCAAAATACAACCAAGCAGCAGCAGTAATAACTTCAAACTGAGTCGGACTTTCTAAATTAGGATCGATCGCTGTTTTTATTTGTTGTAAAATCTTTTCTAGATCTTCAGTAGCGATCGGGCGATCGTTAATACAGATTCTTTCGTTCCAGTTTACCAGGTGAGGGGAAGTATAGCGACCGACTTTATAACCTGCTGCTGAGATTATCGAGGATAAATAAGCACATACCGATCCTTTACCGTTAGTTCCGGCGACGTGTATTATAGGTACTTGTTGCTGGGGATTGTCTAAAGCATTTAAAAGTCTTTCTATTCTTTCTAGTCCTAAATGTACGCCAAAACGTTGAAATTGTTTTAGTAAGGAGTTTATTTCGTTCACAGTAAATTTAAATTAATCTCTTTAAGAGGCGATCGAAATTATTTTAATCTCTTTTGACTAATGTCTTCTTTACCAGAAAAATGTTTAATTCGTCGCGCTACTGCTAAAGATATTTGGGCGATCCGCAAGTTAGTTTTTAGTGCTATGCTAGATCCTACTCAGATAAAATGGCAGCAATTTTGGCTGATTGAGTGCGATCGGGCGATCGTAGCCTGCGGACAACTGCGAGATTTTAACGAGGTACAAGAATTAGGTAGTTTAGTTGTCAGAAAAGATTGGCGCAATCAAGGTTTGGGTAATTATTTGACAAATTATCTGATTCAAAAAGCCGATCGACCTTTATACTTAGAATGTCTTGGCAAAAAACTAAAACAATTTTATATTCGTTTCGGTTTTGTCCCCGTATCTTGGCAAGAATTACCCCAAAATTTAAAATTTAAATTCGGGATAACCTTACTTGGTAAAAATGTACTAAAGATTCCCGTTACAGTCATGCATCATCAAAAATAGCACCGCGATCGATGAAATTAGCTTTCGTTTCTGCTGAGATCCCTTCATTATTGCTAAATACAGCTTTAGATAAGTTAGCCTTAGTAAAATTGGTATTGGTAAGGTTAACGTCCCTTAGATTAGCATAACTGAGATCCGCACCGATTAAATTAGCCACAGCCAGACTAGCCGATTTTAGGTTAGCATGACTTAGGTTAGCATTTTCGAGATAAGCACCGCTGAGATCCGCACCGCTTAGCTTACTGTAACTCAAATTAGAGCCGCTGAGATCCGCATCGGTCAGATCTGCACCCCGGAAATTGGTACGATAGAGGTTAGCACCACCGAGCTGAATGTTATTTAAATTAGTTGCTAAAAAATTACCTCCGGCAAAATCTACGATCGGATTTAAATCTACCAATTCAGCTAATTCTAAAAAATCATTTGTTTCTATTTTATAAACGCGATCGATTAATTCTTGTAATTCCCGGGCTGGAATATCCAAATTGACTTGCTTATTTTCGCTGCGATAATAATCGGATTGAAAGGGCTTTCCTTCAGTTCCGATTTGCAACCAACTCAGATATTTTTTAATTTTGTATTCTTTTAAAAAATGAACTACCTTTCTTTCTAAAACTGTATATTTATTGGGATTAATATCGTATCGCCATAGGTTTTCCGTCTCAATTACAGACAAGTTAGAAGGAACTACGCTAAAGATAGCTTCTATTCTAGGTCGATCGCCTTTAATTTTACAAGTAGCTAATAAAACTCGATCGAGGGATTTATTCTTTAAAAAATTTTCGCCACGAGGGGGGGTAAAAATCCAAGTTTGAGTTTGCCTAGATCCGAAAGCAGCTATTTCTAAATCCGCTCCCAATTCCCTAGCGATTAAAGGCATTTCTAGATCTTGCCAAGTTAATTTTAATTGACCTCTTTTCAAGCCAAATTTTACCCGACCTTGACCGATAGATTCCCAACCACTATTAAAATTAATTTTCAGATATAATTCCGATCGATCCTCAAAAGAGGATATTTCTAATTCCATTAATAAACAATCGGAATATTTGTTATCGAGTGCTAACAAATGCATAATTTTAGACTGAAAAGGAAAAAGTTGTTTTGATATTAAAAAAACGAGATTGTCTTATCGTTCGATTAAGAAACGGTTATCAATTTTTTACTTAGTTGCGATCGATTTTTATCCCCAATTAATAGGAGGAGAATTATCCGTTGACAGACCTCTTTTAGAATGATATTCTATTTTGGCTTGTTAGGAGTATCCCGAACTACTTTTTGTTTTTTTTAGCTGATTGGCAGGAAGCAAACCCACTAAGATAATGTATATTACCGAGGTATAGATCCGATAGAGAGTTGATTGAGAACAAGGTAAAAGGTTTCCAAGTTAGTTAGGGGGAGTTGGGGTTGCTATTTGTTACTTTATTATTAGAAGAAGTTGCATTCTTTTTAGATCTAGATTTTTTCGGCGGACGACATACATCGCAGTATAAGGGTTTACCCCCGAAAGTTTCTCTTACAGTAGGTTGTTTGCATTGCTTGCAGATAAACTTATAAATACGAGTATGAATCAGTCTGTGGTGCGATCGAACCGTATATTCGTTTACGAAAACGTACTTACTTGGCATCGGGTCTAAAAAGTGTAAAATTGTTATTCTTCTCAGTATGCCACCAATAGTTAGATTCAGTCACTAAAAAGCTCCAGATAATATGACAAAACCTATTTTATCATCCTCAGAGTATAAAAGTTCTCTAACTCCCCTAGACCAAGAATTACAAATAACACCACCTCCAGATAACTTACAGTTTTCTTTATTGGAGATCAGGGATCATTACGCAGCACTAGCAGAAAAATATACTCGTCTTGCTGAGATAGCTAAAACTAAATTAGCTCATGCCGAATCTTTATTAGCAACTTGGCAACCGGATAATAGTAACACTGACGATGTTAATTTAGATTTCAATGGTGTTAGCAATGGTAATACTAACCACAATAATCTCGAAGATATTACCGAAACTTGGACGACTACCGAAGTTGCTAGAAAAATAGATTCTACAGTAGAGTGGTGTAACAATCAAAGATATCAAAATCCCGATCGCTTTATCGACGAAGTTCATTACCTCAGAGATGAAAAAGGTTTCATTCATTGGACTGCTTCGGGTATCGAGTTGTTAAGTAAAGTTGCGCGAACTTTCAGCGATATTCCTGCAAACCTAACTCCGACGAAAGCAATTGGGAATCACTTAGGAGTTTCTACTAAGTGGATCGGTCGAGCTAGAATTAAGTATGCCAATTGGCTAAAATCAGGTATTCATTATTACCATCATTCTCGCAAAGGTTACCTCTGGACGGATAAAGGTGTCGAAATCTTAGAAAAAATTCACGACGATCGCGCTTATTTCGATGCTATGCTCGAGAATAATTCTACTACAGAAGAGACTGCTTATAAGCGATTTCAGCCCAAAACCGACGTTCGAGTTATTCCACCCTATCAAGGTCTTTCTTTAGCCAATGCGGTGCAAAAAATCTTAGAAGATAATGCCGGATCGATCCTGACCTTAGATTACATCGTGACAATGTTGTACGGCAAAGTAGACGGAGAAAAGTTAAAAGTTGTTAAGAATAGATTGGTGAAAACTATTTCGATCGGCAAACGTAAAGGAAAATGGGATAGCGTCCCCAACCAACCAGGTTGCTATACTTGGGATTGGCAATTAATCGATAAGAAACGCAAACAGAAGTGATAACTATTAAATTGTTATTTAGTTTGCTTATTATAAAAAGATTTCCATTGAGTATGTTTGATTTGGTGATAAGCTCTTTCTTTGATAAAACGATCGAATTCATTGCTACCTACTGATGGAAATTCTAGCTGAATTTGTTCTCTAATATTTTCTAATAAAGTTTTTCCCAGCAACAGATGATGTTTTCCTGTTAACGCTCGATCGTACCAAGATGACAACTCTTCAATAGTAATAATGCCTTGAATGCGCGATCGCCATCCAATTTGAGTTAATAATGAACTGATAACTTTTACTTCAGCACTTTTACAAACAATTACAATTTTATTCGCTGTAATGGTTTCAGTAATTCCTTCTGCTATTTCTTCGGATAAATTCAAGTGCTTGACTTGTATTGCAGCTCCAAAATTAGCAAAAATATCCAGCCCACGATCGGCAGCATTAGTAACTCCTACTCTATGAAAATGAGCGTTAAAAATAACTCTATTATTTTTATCATTTAGTCCAATTACCTTTTCTGCAAAACCAGAAAATTCATAGAGAATTTTATTGGGATCGTTAGCGGTAATTTCAACCTTTATATCTGCATTGGTAATAATAGTTTCAAAAAGTGCATATACAATAATCTCGAATATTTTATCGATCGATCTTTTCAAACCTGGTTCTTTCCAAAACATCCCTAGAAAATCGTCAAGTTTAAAGGAATCAGGCCGAGCATCAAGACAATAGTTTAAGGCGTTATTTAATTGAAAATATTTATCTGCAAAAGATTTATATATATGAGCTTCGACAATACCATTTTCTTGTTTGTTAAAATCACCTAGTACGGCTAATAATTTGGGAGGCATTGCATTTACTTCAAACAGATTATCTTGAAATTTCGCACTAGAAGTACAAATTCGACCTAGAAATCTTTGTGTAATTTTATCTCGCCATTTTTTAGAAATATTTCTATAATCTTCTAAGCGTTCCAAATTTATTTTTTCATCGACTCTATGCTTAAATAATATTTCCGCAATTTGAATTGGTTTGTAAAAGTGTACTCGAGATTTTTTGATAATTAAATTAAGAGCGTTTTGGGCCTCATTGATATTATTTGAGAGATCGTTTTCCATAATTATTTTAGATGTATTGAGGCTCGGCAGTATTTTTTAATTTAATACTAGCAATCATTTGTTTAGCAACAGCTTCTATTACAGGAATAGTAACCGTATTTCCTGTTTGTTTGCGAATTTGACTATAAGGAACAACAATTTTAAAGCGATCGGGAAAGCCTTGAAGACGAAGTAATTCTCTCGGGGTTAATCTTCTAACTCCATTAACTAAAAGGTAATTGTAAGATGCTCCTGCTCTTAAAGCACAAGAATATTCGAGCGCGGAAATATTGCCACTTTTATTTTCATGCCAAATAGAAGGAATTGGATAATTTGGTTTAACTTTTAATAGCCTTTTTTTTCTTATCTCTGGAGAAGCAAAATATTTAGGATCGATATCGCGATCGTTTTCTAAAATTGTTGATAAATTTGGTTTAATACCAATTGGTTTGGGAAAATAAAAATCAACTTTATCTTTAAATCCGACAATAATAGTTCTTTCTCTTTTCTGAGGAATACCAAAATCTAATGAGTTTAATACTGTATGATGAATGGAATAACCTAAGTTTTCTAAATGTTTTATAATAGTTTTAAATGTTCGCTGGCGATCGTGAGATTTTAAGTTTTTAACATTTTCCAGCAAAAAGGCTAATGGTTGTTTGATTTTGAGAATTTCTTCGATATTAAAAAATAAAGTTCCTCTGGTATCTAAAAAACCTTTTCTATCGCCACAAATACTAAATGCTTGACAAGGAAATCCTGCCAATAAAATATCGTGTTCTGGAATTGTTTCAGGTTTTATTTTAGTAATATCACCTTGAGGTCTTTCGCCAAAATTAGCTTCATAAGTATTTTGAGCGTATATATCCCATTCAGATGAAAAAACACATTCTCCGCCAACATTTTCAAAAGCTAGCCTCATACCGCCAATACCAGCGAATAAGTCTATAAACCTAAACTTCATTAATTGTTATTCCGATCGCTTTAATTTTACTAATTAAAAACCATTATAATTTTATTAAATTCGATCGCTCGATCTTAACGAATTTCAAAATTGTCGATCGCCCTTAGTTCAATTTCCTCTACTTCTACACTTTTGACTGCCGCAGCAGGTGGCCCGTCAGCACACCATTTAATTATTGTTTTTACTGCATTTTCTTCGCCGCAAAACACTGCTTCAACTCGAGCATCGATTAAGTTTCTCACCCAACCTGTAACGCCTAATTTTTTGGCTTCTTGAAAAGTAGAAAAGCGATAGCCGACTCCTTGCACTTTACCAGAAATAAGGACTCGGACGCATTTTTTATTGCTCGATCGCAATTCATTTTCCATTGTTTAAAAACCTAATTTTTCTAAGACTGGTTTGGTTGAAACTACATGACGATCGAGTCCCAATTTTTTCGGCTCTATTCCCAATGCTAAACCGATTAATTGAGGAAAGTGTAACACGGGCAGGCCCAGAGAATTGTTAATTACTTTTTCGACTTCTGGCTGTCTGGAGTCGAGGTTAAGATGGCACAAAGGACAAGGTGTTACGATACAATCGGCCCCTGCTTCTTTAGCCTCTTTAATGTGAGTACCTGCCATTTTAAAAGATTGAACGGTTGCGTAACTAGCTAAAGGCCAGCCACAACATTGCGTCCTACCTTGATAGTAAATTGGATTAGCACCGACAGCAGTAAAAACATTTTCGAGCGATCGCGGATCGAAAGGATCGTCAAATGGTAAGTTTTTTTGCGCTCGCAGTAGATAACAGCCATAAAATGCGGCACAATTTAAACCAGTAAGCTGGCGTTTTACTTTCTCTTTGAGTTTATCTAGTCCGTAGTCGCCGATAATTGCCCAAAGTAGGTGTTTTACTTCGCTGCTACCCTGGTATGGCGAACAACTTTCTTTTTCTAGGAAACCGTTGACGCGATCGAAATATTGAGGTTCTTCTATTTTGGCACTTTTGAGGCGATCGTCTACTTGCCCGATTACTCCTTGGCAAGTACTACAATGGGTTAGCAGGGGTAAATTTAAAGCTTCTGCTAGGGCAATATTGCGGGCATTTACGGTATCTTCTAATAGTTGAGAATCTTCTTTATAAGTTCCCGATCCGCAACAAGCAGCTTTTTTCAATTCTATTAATTCTATACCGAGATTGGCGGTTATTGCTGTAGTGGATAAATGTAATTCTTCACAAGCTCCTTTAGCAACACATCCAGGAAAATAAGCGTATCGCAGCATAACTAAATCAAGGTGAGGATTTTTATTCTAATCGATCGACAAAAATAATTACAAACGATGCCAAAAGAAAGAATGTACTTCAAAGTATCTTACAACACTTAGCAAACTTAAAAAAATATATTACTCTTTTATATTGTTGATGATATTATCGCTATCCTAAAAACAGATATTCGGTGAGAGAAGTAAATGTATGGTATTCGACCTAGCTAATTTAACTTACTGGATTTTTCTAGCGATCGGAATTTTATTATTTTTAATCGTAATCTTTTCTGGTGGTGGAGATGACGATCTCGATCTCGATGCTGATGGAGATGTAGACATAGATACCGATGCAAATTTTGGCCCGGTACAAATTTTAGGTTTCCTAGGAGTAGGTAAAGTTCCTTT
Organism: uncultured bacterium; assembly: GCA_964458305.1. Classification (GTDB taxonomy): domain Bacteria; phylum Cyanobacteriota; class Cyanobacteriia; order Cyanobacteriales; family JASJDA01; genus JASJDA01. Next base: position 11,762 of record CAYWIH010000128.1, read on the forward strand.
ATTGCTGCTTTTAGCGGTCGATTTTAGCCTCTGGGGATTGATTGGTTGGGTGTTTAATATCTTTATTGCTAGCGCGATCGGATCGATTCCTACGGGCTTTTTTGGCGGCATAATTTTATTTGGTTCTTTTGCTGTCAGTATCTATACAGGTGGTTTAATTTCTCGTCCTTTAGGCAAAGTTTTTGCTTCTTTTGGGGAAGATACTAGCAGCGATCGCTCGATCGGTTGCGTTGCTACTGTAGTCTCGCCAAAAGTACCTTATACTAATTCTGGAAAAATCGCCCAAGCTGATGTTTTTGATGCTGCTAGTAATTTATCAACTATCAATATTACTTTACCTCAATGGGCTAAAATAATTCCGGTTCGGGGCGATCGCGTTTTAATTATCGATCTCCATAAAAATGCTTATCTTGCTGTTGCTAAAGATAGCGTCGATGAGTCTCGCTGGTTGGAAAATAGAGACTAAGTAGGA
>CAYWIH010000128.1:12333-14735 GCA_964458305.1 uncultured bacterium
TGCTAAAGATAGCGTCGATGAGTCTCGCTGGTTGGAAAATAGAGACTAAGTAGGATCGGGGGAGACGGGGAGAAAAAATATATAACTTCTTCTATAAATTTAAAATTAATGAACCAATTCCAAATTTTTGTACAGACGTTTCATGAAACTTCCCTGGGTTACTCGCTACTCAAAAAAAACTTTTGCCTGTTGCTTATTGCCTTTTTACTCGCAAAACGATTATTAATCATTTCGCCTTTGTCAAAGAAAACAGTTAACAACTAAACAATTTAAGAATTATGTTCTTTTGGCTTACTTTTATTCAGTCTTTACCTGCGATCGAGTTAAATAATCTCGAAATAATAGAGGAAAATAATATGAACCCTCAACAAACTATAATCGCTCAGTCGTCCGAGCCGAATTCTTTTAATATCAATTTATCTCAGGTAAACGGCTTCAACCTTCCTTTTTCAGCTATAGTAATCCCTGGAATAGTATTTACTCTGATAATCTTACTGATTGTTGCAGTTTTTGCTTACACTCGAGTCTATGTTATCACTCCCAATAACGAAGCTTTTGTTAGAACTGGAGGAGTAATTAAGAAGGATAAAAATGTAATTCTCAATGGCGGTTGCGTGGTACTTCCCGGTTTTCACGAAATAACTCGCGTACCTTTAAGGGAGATTTCGATCGATGTGGAAAGGACTGGAAAGTTAGCGGTTCGGACTCAAGACTATTTGCGGGCTAACATGAGAGTGACTTTTTATGTTTGTATAAGTCCGAATAAAGAAGATGTTTTGGTTGCTGCTGCCAGACTTTCTAAACAAGGCAAAATTTCGGAAAGTGATATTAAAGAAGCTTTAGAAAAAAGAGCCGACGATGCGATTCGTGCTGCTGCTAAAAGAAAGAGTATTGCTGAAATTGATTCGGATAAATTAGGCTTTGCCGATGAAGTTTTAAATTTGATTCAATTAGATTTGAAAAAGGTCGGTCTGACTCTAAATAATATTGCTATTTCTGAAATTGAAGAAAGCGATACTTACGATGAAAATAACTTTTTTGACGCTCAAGGAGTTAAATTAAGAACCGAAACAATTCAGAAATCGATCGAACAAAAATTAAATGTAGAACTCAAAACAGAACAACAAAAAAAAGAATTAGAATTAAGTACTAAAGTGGCGATCGAGGCTAAGGAATTAGAAGCAACCAAGCAGTCTTTAAATATTGCTAAAGAGAAAGAGGAAGCGAAACTGAATCAAGCTAAAGAAATAGAATTTTTAAAAGCACAACAAGCTCGGGAAATTCAAGAATCTCAAGACCAAGAAGAAGCAAAAATAGAAAGAAATAAAATCTTACAGGCTAAAGCAGTAGAAGAAGAAAAAATTCAGCAAAATTTAGCAGTGCAACAAAGTCAAATTGATGCCAATATTGCCCTAGAAGAAAGAAATAAAGCTTTAAAAATAGCTCAAATCGAACAACAACAACAAACAGAAGTAGCCGAAATTAATCGCAAAAAAATTCTCGATGCTTCTAAATTAACAGCCCAAATAGAAGTAGCAGATGCAGAAAAACAATCGAAAATTGCTCAACAAGAATCGGCGATCGCGATCGCTCAAAAAAGTAAAGATCGTTTTGCCGCAGAAGCAGAAAAAGCTCAAGCAGAAGCAGCAGTAATTACCGCTAGCGAGGTAGAAAAAGCAGAAAGAGAACAACGTTTATCTGCGATCGCTGCCGAAAGAGAAGCCCAACAAGCCCGCATTAAAGAGCAAAATGTGGTCGAAATCGATTTATTCCGTCGCAAACGTCAAGCAGAAATCGCCCGTCAAGCAGCCGAATTAGAAGCAGAATCGATCCGCACCCTCGCCGAAGCAGAACGTTATAAATCTTTGGCTGAAGCCCAAAGTAAAAAGGCTCTGATCCAAGCTGAAAATGCTCTATCGGACGCAAATCGTACCGCAGAACTTATAAAAGCTATTTTACCGGAATTAGCACCCAAATTGCCCGAAATCGTTAAAGCTTTAGCTCCCCAGCCTGGCGTACTCGGCAATGCTCGGGTCTATTCTTTTGGCGGAAATAATGGTAATAGTAATGGAAATGGTAATGTGGGGGATATTAATAAATTATTGCTCTCTACTAGCGGCATGGCTTTGTTAGAAACTCTCCTCGATGAAGGTAAGTTAGGAGAATTCGCAAGTCAAGTTAAGCAATTACTCAGTTCCGACAATAAAGTTGCTGAAACTGCCGAAGAAATCCAAGAATTACCCCAAAATCCTCAAATAGAATCAGAAAATGGCGATCTGGCAGGTTAGGCGATCGAGTAAAGAGGCAAAAGGGTTTAAGTAACAAGTAGCAAGTAGCGAGTAGCGAGTAAAGAGTTTAAAATTCTGACCCCCTACCTAGACCGACGACCTCTGACCCCCTAC
>CAYWIH010000129.1:0-14523 GCA_964458305.1 uncultured bacterium
CTCACGCTCCGTTCTGAAGCCAAGTCAGGGGGGCGACCCTCTGGCTTAGGTTAACTATTTTTTAACTGATAGCAATGGAAGTACAATAGAAAACCCCCGGTTTTACCGCAAAACAGAAAAAGCTTTAAACAAGCTAAATCGGAAAAAATCTAGAAAATACGATCCGGCAAAAAAGAAAGATAAAGAGCCACAATCAAAAAGCTATCATAAAGCTAGAATTCGATATGCTCGAAAACATTTAAAAGTAAGTAGACAGGTGCGGCTCGTTGGAGGAATAAAAAACCTCCGCACGGTTAAAGAAAACCGTCAACAGGAAAAAGGAAAAGTATCCTAGAAACTCCTTGAAACCAAGACAACTCATTTACCGTGATGGTGATACCTCTGGCAAAAACCAGCAAGGTGAGTCCATCCCTTAAAGTGTCTAAGTGAAAGCATAGTATCCACCGGAAAAGGAATAGTAAACCTCACTGGTGAAGCGGTACTAAAAGCGATAAAACTACAAGCCCAATGTAGTTCAGTTGCAAGCAGCTAGGTACGGTTAACGAAAGTGAACTTCTATATAACCATCGACATTACTAAGTTGCGAAATAAGGCTCATACGCAGCATCCAAAAAAATATGGATACAGAGGAAATAAGAGTCAAATATATTTGTCTGTATTTGATGACACCCTCTTCCTCTCGGTGGAGTCGGAGAACCTAACCCTAGAAACCAACGGTAAATGGGAACGAGTCAAGATTGGGGGGGATTCTTTAATAAGGTCGATTATTAAAGCAGTTACTCGCGCAAGAAATCACCCCAATCGAGGGATTGTAGAACAAGCAAAAGCCAACCCGCCTAGAGTGAGTTGGATAAGCTGAAAGCTACACTGCTGTATGGAAGATACGTTCACGAAAAAGAAGTAACGCCTAATATGGAGAATAATAATTCTAAGTCTGGACATAACACCGAAGAAACAACCTGGGTAAACTTACCTTGGAAAAAAATAGAACTTCGAGTGTTTAAACTTCAAAAGCGAATTTATCGAGCCTCATTAAGTGGTGACAAAAAACTTGTTCATAAACTCCAAAAGCTTCTCATAAAATCCTGGTATGCCAAACTACTAGCAGTTAGAAAGGTAACACAGGACAATAAAGGCAAAAAGACCGCAGGAATTGATGGAATCAAATCATTAACACCTGACCAACGGATTGAGCTAACAAAACACCTGAAACTAGATGGAAAATCAAAACCTACTAGAAGAGTTTGGATTCCCAAACCCGGAAAGAAGGAAATGCGCCCTCTAGGAATACCAACAATGCTAGATAGAGCTAAACAAGCTCTCCTAAAAATGGCACTAGAACCAGAATGGGAGGCAAAGTTTGAACCTAATTCCTACGGATTCAGACCAGGAAGGTCATGTCATGATGCAATAGAAGCAATAAATATTAGCATCAATCGCAAACCCAAATTTGTACTTGATGCAGATATATCAAAATGCTTTGACCGCATTGACCACAAAGCTCTAATCCAAAAAATCAATACTTTTCCAATCTTCTCACGTCAAATAAAAGCGTGGCTCAAATCAGGAGTAATTGACTTCAGTAAATGGGCTGAAAGGAAAGGACATTCCAGAACCAATGAAGGCACACCCCAAGGTGGTGTTATCAGCCCACTACTAGCTAACATTGCACTGCATGGTATGGAAAAGCGTATAGATGAGGAATTCCCAGGAGATAAGAACGGTATTCTTAGGATTAATAAACAAAGAATAAAAGTTCCTAGACTCATAAGATATGCGGATGACTTCGTTATTCTATGTGAAGACCCAACCATAATCAAAAGATGTAAAGAAGTTGTAGAAACATGGCTTAAAGGAATAGGATTAGAGCTAAAACCTAGTAAAACAAGACTCGCCCATACTCTAGAAGAATGGGAAGGAGAGAAACCAGGGTTTAACTTCCTTGGATTCAACATAAGACAATTCAAGAGAGGAAAACATCACACTGGTAAATCTACAAGAGGGAAACTACTAGGATTTAAGACCTTCATCAGCCCATCTCAAGAAAAAATCCAAGAACACTATAGAAAACTCGACGCTTGGATGGATAAAAACAAAACCACATCAGCAACTAAGCTGATATTGGAGTTAAACCCCATAATTAGAGGATGGTGTAACTATCAAAGTCCTTGGAACTCAAAACACAGTTTCAACAAGCTAACAAACCTAATGTGGAAAAGGATATGGAGATGGGTTAGCCGTCGCCATCCTAAAAAGTCTGGAAAATGGGTAAAGGAAAAATACTTCCAAACCCGAAAACAAGATAACTGGGTATTAAGTGCCGGAAACAATAACAACCCATTAAAACTTCTAAAACATAGGGATTTCCCTGCTGGAGTAAGATGGACAAAAGTAAAAGGCACAAGAACACCCTACGATGGTGACGAAATATATTGGAGTATGCGATTAGGGGGCAAATATCTAACAATAGACCCCCAAAAATCTAGACTGCTTAAAAAGCAAAAAGGAAAATGCGCTCACTGTGAACAACACTTTAAACCTTACGACCTAATCGAAAAACACCATATAGAGAAAAAGTCAAAGGGTGGCAGTAATGCTGATAAGAATCTTTTATTAGTACACCTACATTGCCACGACCAAATACACCATAAAAAGTTGACGGTGCAAGTAAAGGCACTAGCCATACACTGAGGAGCGTGGTGAAGAGAAATTTTCACGCCACGTTTTGGAGGGAAGTAGGAATAGGTGACTATTCCTGCTCACCTAACCGAGAAGAGTTTGCTAAGACAATAGCACTCCGTACAATCTACTCTAACGATGTAGTGGTCTATGAAGATTTAAAAGTTAAGAACATGATAAAAAACTCGTCGCTGGGCGCGGGAGCATGTATCCCGCGCAGGAAGCGACGAGCCTCCGGTCGAAAACTTGCTAAGTCAATAGCAGATGTGGCTTGGTATAAATTCCGAGTTTGGTTAGAATATTTTGGATTTAAGTATGGTCGAATTACTGTCGCAGTTCCACCGCAGAATACATCTCAAAATTGTTCAAATTGTGGTGAAAAAGTAAAAAAATCTTTGTCTACGAGAACCCATATTTGTCCGCATTGTGGATGCGTTGAAGATAGAGACATAAACGCTGCCAAAAATATTCTTAAACTCGGATTAAGTACGGCGGGGCACGCCGGAACTTACGCGGGGGGAGATCTACCCTCTTGGGCGATTGCTTACGGGCTGTTGTCTAACGGTGGGTCGTTGTGTGAGAAATTGCCGAACCCTGAATCGCCATGCTCTTAAGCTTGGGGAGTGTCAAATGCCTTTGATTGTTGCAGGAGAAAGAAGCGGAGTAGGTAAAACAACAATAACACTAGCTATACTTTCTTTTTTAGCCGCCAAAAAATATCGCGTCCAATCTTTTAAAGTAGGGCCAGATTATATCGATCCCATGTTTCATACTAGGGTAACAAAAAGACCCTGTCGCAATTTAGATCCGGTATTAACTTCCCCTAACTACGTTAAATCCTGTTTTGCTCTTCACTGCCAGAATGTAGAATATGCCTTAGTAGAAGGGGTGATGGGATTATTTGATGGTATAAAAAAACAAGATATTAACGATTTTGCCAGTACCGCTCATATTTCCAGAATATTAGATCTGCCGATCTTATTAGTTATAGATTGCAGTCGTTTATCAGGATCGGTAGCCGCGATCGCCCACGGCTATGCTAATCTAGATCCCCGTCTTAAAATAGCCGGTTTAGTACTCAATAAAGTCGGAAGCGATCGCCACTTAGAACTACTACAAGATGCCTTAGCCCCTTTACAAATACCAATCTTAGGTATATTGCGCCGCGATCGAGATCTTACCATCCCCGACAGACATTTAGGTTTAGTTCCCACCAAAGAAATTAACAACTTCGATAATATTAGCGATCGACTGGCAAATTTAGCCGAAAAATGCTTTGATTGGTCAAAAATATTGCCTTTATTGCAGATATCTCCTAGTGTATCTTCGGATATATCTATTTTCCCATCAGCAAATCTCCCCGTTACCATAGCAGTAGCCCGCGATCGCGCCTTTAATTTTTACTATCAAGACAATCTAGATATTTTAGAAAGTTTGGGTGCAAAATTAGTTTTTTGGAGTCCCCTAGAAGACGAAAAACTGCCAACAGGAATAAAAGGACTCTATTTTGGTGGGGGTTTTCCCGAAATATTTGCCAGACAATTAGCAGAAAATCAATCAGTTCGATCGTCCCTCAAACAAGCAATTAATTCTGGAATTCCTACAATAGCAGAATGCGGCGGTTTGATGTATCTGTGTCGGGAAATAATCGATCTAGCAGGTAAAACTTGGCCGATGGTAGGGATACTTCCTACCAAAGCAAAAATGACCGCAAAATTAACTCTAGGATACCGTCACGCTAGTGCCATAGAAGATAGTTTACTATTCTGTCGCGCCCAAAAAATATCCGGTCACGAATTTCATTATTCTCAACTTACCAGCCAATCCGATCGACCCATATTCAAAATCTCTAACTATCCCGATTTTACCGAAGGATGGCAGCAAAATAACCTTCATGCTTCCTACATACACCTTCATTTCGGCGAATATCCCGCTTATCTTCAGCGTTTTCTTCAAAATTGTTTTAGTTTTCAGGTTACAACAAGCTAGAAAAGTGTGGTATATTGATAATTAGTTTGAAGTTGAAAAACACAAACCGTTCAGGGACTAAAGGAGGTGATGCCCATGATAGAAAGTAGTAAGATCGTGGGTCTCCTGGTTGAAGTTAGCCGGCTGCGTGCCGGGGCTGTTCTCTAGCAGTAAAATTAAGTTCCTTCGGGAATTAAAATGATTGTACTGCATGGGTTCCTCCCGGCAGTCAGGTTTCAACCAGAAGATCCAGCTAGACCGCTCTTGAAGTAAGTATTTAGGATTTTAAAAATCCCCCATGCTTATTTTAAGAGCGGATAGTCGTTTGTAAGAGTATATAAAATAAAGGGGTTAAATAAAAATGACTCAGTTACTAAATGATTCTCAAATACAAGAAAACATCTCTCAACTAGCCAATTGGGAATTAGTTGGCAAAAAAATTAAATCCGTCCGCGAATTCAAAGACTTTATCGAAGCGATCGACTTTGTTAACAAACTAGTCGAACCAGCAGAAAAAGCAGGACACCACCCAGACTTAGAAATATCTTACAATAAAGTAACAGTTTGTTTGACCAGCCACGATGCCGGAGGTTTGACAGAAAAAGACTTTGAAATGGCAAAAACGATCTCTCAATTAAAATAAAACGAAAAAAATTCTCGGGAGTCTTGCCATGTTTCGACCCCAAGAATTTTTTTCAACTCGCTCCTCACACACACAACTGAAGAATAGCTAAGGATCGAAATAAACTCCACAATGCTCGTGACACTTTATTAGCTGTCACCTTCAAAACAAGAAAATTTTGCCATCAAACAATTAGCAATTTGAGCTGCAGATCCGGGACTACCCATGCGTTTTCTACCATTAGCCCAAATAGCAGCAACTCGAGCGCGATTTTGCAATAAAGAATCGATCGCACCAGCAACCCGATCGGGACTTGGGACTAAAATAACAGAAGATCCTAAAAGACGAGTCTGAGCCTCAGCAAAAGCATAAGTAAATTGAGGGCCGTCTCCAGGAATAATAATAACAGGTTTGCCACAACCGACAAACTGCTCCGTAGCAGTACCAGCCATAGCGATCGCCACCGTAGCAACCCGCAAACAATCCCGATAAGAATTTTGAGTTAAAATTAAAGTCGCATTTTGATAAGTAAAAGCAACAGCATCGCGATCGACGATCGGACTATTTAGAGAATTTAAACTAATCTCAGCCCAACCGCGAAGCAAAAGAGATTGAAAAAAAGAACTTAAATCCATTCCCGGAGCGATCGCCGCCAAAAAAACTAACTTAAAATCTTTAAAACTAGCAATTATCCCCGCGATCGCCTCAGTAATTTTATCCCAATTAGCCAAAGCTTCTGGCATCCGAGAACCAGGAAGCAACAAAACAGATAAAGTATTATCATCATTCAGCAGCGATCGAACCTCAGACTCCACCACCAAACCATCCATCATCGGATTGCCCAGAAAAAGAGCCTTAACACCGTGGCGATCGAGAATTTGAGCAGTTAGCTCATCGCGGACAAAAACAGCCCGACAACGCCTTCTGGCCATCAACCAACGTTCCCAAGGTAAATATACCGAACCAAAACAACGCTCTACCAAAGAAGTTCGCGACAACCAGAGGCGATCGTCCCCGCGCAAATAATACTCAGATTTAGCAGTACCGATAAAAGCATAATCAGCACCACTTTGACAAGCAAATAACAAAGGAACGATATCCCCAACTGCCAAAATTTTACCGCCATTATTTGCCCAATCGCGAATCGATCGATATTGAGACAAAGTAAGTCCCAACAAACCACCTTTGAGATCTTGCCATAATTGGTTTCCATCCATGTAAATAAAACCACCAGAAGGCATTTTTTTAATCGGGCCGACGATCGGGATCTTAGCCCGATGGTAAGCAACCCCAGATCCCACTAAAGGCAAAGCAAATAATTGTGGCTTTAAAGGATGATGCTGTAATTGTTGTAAAATCTGAATGGCGATCGCATCTTCCCCGTGACCGTTACTCAAACAAAGTATTTTCATGGATTTTCAGGTTTGGGAATTGTTTCGAGATTCGTTATGATGATTAGACATTCGGTGCGAGTTAGATTTTGCTTTTGGTAATTTCAAACTAAGCAAAAGCAGCAAATAAAAAAAGCGAGGATAGGGGGAATGTTAGTATTTGCGATTATTTGTAATTTACTCATTGCCCTAATCAACTTAACCGTTGCTTTCAGACTTTGGAAGTTGCGGCGATTATTAGCTAAAGTCAGCGAAATTTTAGACTTATTAGAGCGCAGTGCCTATTATTTATTGTATTTTGCTCCAATTGTTATAACTCCCGGACAAAAAAATGCTCGCAACCTCAAACAAAAATATCGTCAACTGCAATATCAATTAAAACTTGTACGACAGATTTTAAGATTTTTGAATCTGCTAAAAAAAGTGTGGCCTGGAAACGAGCGACGCAAATATCTTCAAAGCATCAGAAAACTTGCCTCAGAAGAATTAGTATTTTCTTGGCCAGAATACCCAATCGATCGAAGATCTCCCGAAAAAAACCCCTAAATCGATCTTCAAATACCTCAATCTCTCACAAAAATCTGCATACAATTGGGATAAAGCAACTGTGTACCATTAGTAAAGCATCAAAGCGAGATAGGTAGACAAAAAATGTCAAAATCTAATAAGACAGGTTTATTTGTTGGGGGAATGTTATTAGGAGGTGCAATGGGCACTCTATTAGGATTGATAATCGCCCCTCGTACCGGAAAAGAAACCCGCAAAATTATTAAAAAATCTGCCGACGCTCTACCAGAGATCGCAGAAGATTTATCAACCAGCGTCCAAATTCAAGCCGATCGGATCTCAGAAACAGCATACCGTAACTTAGAAGATACTCTGACAAGATTAAAAGAAGCTCTAGCAGCAGGAGTAGAAGCTAGTAAACTAGAAGCAGATCGCATCCAAGAAGATCGGGAAATATCGAGTAATTCACCTTCGCCGATCTCGGAAAATAATTAATCGATGAATGTCTCTTCCTTTGACCCTTTATTTTTTCTCGGACTCTCATTTTTATTAGTTGCTGTCAGTCTAACGGCGGTTTTAGCGACAGCAGTACCCGCTTTACAAGAATTATCCCGCGCCGCTCGCAGTGCGGAAAAACTTTTTGATACCCTCCGACAAGAAATTCCCCCAACCCTAGAAGCAATTCGTTTGACAGGGATGGAGATCGGCGAATTAACCGAAGATATAGATGAAAGTATAAAAAGTGCCCGCTCGACAATCGAACAAGTCGATCGCAGTATTAGTAACGTTAAAAAACAAACAGTTAACATTCAAATCGGTACGAGAAGCTTTTTCGCTGGTTTTAAGGCAGCTTGGCAAACTTGGCAAAAGCCCAACTCCAGACAAGTTAATCAGTTCGAGCCTCAAGAAACTCCCCCGATAACCCCAAAGGGATCGACTTCTGTGCGATCGGATCTCGATAAAATCCAACCCCGATCTTAATTGCTTTTAAAATCTAATCATTTATGTTCCTTATTTTTGTCCTAATAAAATTAAAATAAGTAAACAATTGTTAAAAAAACGCACTTTTATGAAAATGCGCTGATTTAACTTGATGTTTTTAGGCAAAATCATGGGAAATAATTTTACGCAAAAATTTTTAAGTTCTTTAACCGTTCTGATTATCTTTTTATTCGCTTGGACGATCGCCCCTCCTGCTGCGCGAGCAACCAACAATCCCGAAGTATTACCAGACTATCAAACTCCGGTAGTCGATTTAGCTAATTATTTACCAGAACTACAACAAGAAGACCTAATTAAAAATGTAGAAGAATATGAAGCAAAAACGGGCTGGAAAATAAGAGTATTAACCCAATTCGATCGCATTCCTGGGAGAGCAGTAATTAGTTATTGGGGTTTAGACGATAAAAGCATTCTTTTAGTTGCCGACGGAAGGGGTGGAAATCTCTTAGCTTTCAGCATCGGCGATGATGTTTATGAATTAATGCCGCGAACTTTTTGGATCGAGTTACAAACTCGTTTCGGCAATCTTTATTACGTGCGCGAAAACGGCAAAAATAACGCCATAGTCGAAACAATAGAAACAGTAGAAGGCTGTTTGGATCGCGGTGGCTGTCAAGTAGTTCCCGGATTACCCCAAGAACAATGGATATTGACTTTAATTAGTTCTGTAGTCGGTGGTTTGATTGTTGGCTTTGCAGCTATTCCCCGCAAACCAGGCCAAGTATTTGCTTGGCAATGGGTTTTAATTATGTCTCCTCTGTGGGGAATTTTGTTTCTTTCTTTCGGTATCGGGCCGGTTGTGATTCGTACTAGTGACTGGTTACCTATATTTCGCAACGTGATGGGATTTGCTTTCGGTGTTGTGATAGCTTATTTATCTCCGATAGTTAACAAACCTACTTCCGAACAAACTTAATGAGAATTTAATCGCGGCGATCGGCAAACAAGGCGACCCAAATAATAACTTACAATTAACACAAAAAGCTCGAATACTTTGAAGTAGGAGTTTTATGAATCAGAGTGTCAGAAAAATTGCTATTTTGGGTTCGGGAGTATGGGGGAAGGCTCTAGGGTCTCTGGCTTCTCGCAATCAACATCAAGTTATTTTGTGGTCGCGTCGCAGTTCTACAACCATAGAATCAGCAGTAACCAACGCTGATGTAGTTATCTCGGCTGTTTCTATGAAAGGGGTAAGACCGACAATAGAAAAACTTCAAGCCGCTCGAATGCCGGAAAATACTATCTTGGTTACAGCTACTAAAGGCTTAGATCCTCTCACCACTCATACTCCTTCCCAAATTTGGCAAGAAGCTTTCCCCAGTCATCCAGTTGTAGTACTGTCGGGGCCGAATCTTTCTAAAGAAATTCAACAAGAAAAACCAGCCGCTACAGTAGTTGCTAGCAAGGATATTAAAGCAGCCGAAACGGTACGAGATATATTTGCTTCGGATACTTTTCGGGTTTATCTAAATGAAGATCCTCTAGGAACTGAATTAGGTGGGACTTTAAAAAATATTATGGCGATCGCTGCTGGAGTCTGCGACGGTATGGAATTGGGAACTAATGCTAAAGCGGCACTTTTAACTCGAGCTTTACCGGAAATGATTCGTGTCGGTACTCATTTGGGTGCTGCTACAGAAACTTTTTTCGGTTTGTCGGGTTTGGGAGATCTTTTGGCAACCTGCGATAGTCCTTTATCTCGCAATTATCAAGTCGGTTACGGATTGGCTGCTGGTAAAACTTTAGAACAAATTTTATCGGAGTTAGAAGGTACTGCTGAAGGGGTTAATACCACTAAAGTTTTGGTCGATTTAGCTAACCAACAAACTATCCCTATTCCCATATCCCGTCAAGTCGATCGTTTGCTGAAAGGAAAAAGTACGCCTTTAGAATCGGTTCGAGCTTTGATGGAGCGAGATCTTAAAGCCGAATTTTGCGATTTGGATTTTTAAATTTTTGATTATATAAATCGATCGTTGAAAGTTAGACACCATTACCGTACAGTTTTTCACCATTAGTGCAAGTGCCATCGACTATACTAATCGATAAATTTGACACTCCTATGTCATTATTTTTGCAAGCTAAAGTAATAATAACTGGCACGCCGATCGCACTAACATCTCTACGAATACCTCCTTTATATTCCCTAAGATTTAGTTCTTTGGGTATTGCTCTAATTTTAATTCTTACATTAGCATCGAACTGTTCGAGTTGATAATTATAATATTTAGTTTCTGAATTAGTACCGCCGCTGAGATTACCCATCGCTAAAGCATTAAAATTATCGGTAAATCGACTTTTTTCAAGATAATAAATCTGTTGGTATTTATTAAAAGTGGCTATGTTTTGTTTTGCTTCTGTTTCTTTTGCTTTAGCAACTTGACCGAGCAAACTAGGTATGGCGATCGCCGAAAGAATTCCGAGAACTATAACTATTATTAATAATTCTAGTAAGGTAAAACCTTTGTTCTTTTTTTCCCTACCTTTAGCTAGGTAATATTGGATTAATTTTGTTTTAAATCCGTTCATTAATTTCGATTTATATTAATACTTGTCAACATTATTGTTGTTAACTTACCCAAAAAAAAATTATCATAATTAAGCCAATTAGCTGAATTTTATACGTCTATCTTTCGATGGATAAAATAATAATTTAGTTTATGTATTAGCCTTTACTTTATTGAATATTCGAGCGATTTACAATAGATTTATAATAGATCCTATCTAAATATTTAGATGACAAAAATACGCCGATCTTAGTTTAATTTCTTAGTTATTAATACTTAATAGAAAATATTTGGGATAATAACCGACGCGATCGCAAAATAGATATTGTAGGGCTTATGTTGCTCTAATTTTTAGCTACTTTTTTCCTTTTATTTGCTTTAACTACTAAAAAAAATGTCAACAAAATTGCTAAGCTTAACAATCCCCAACCGATAACGCCATAACTAGATCCTAAACCAACGCGATCGGCGATCGGATCGGTAATAATAGGCGAAGAAAACTGACCTAAAAACATACAAGTAGTCAAACCTCCTAAAACTTTACCGCGAGATGTAGCAGGAGTTATTGCATTAATCCAAACATTCATATTAGGTAACAATAAACCCATTCCTCCACCAGATAAAATAATACCGACAATGACTAAACTGTAATTATTTACTGCACCAATAATTAAATAGCCCGTACCAAAAAATAAATAAAGTATTACCAAGATAGTAGTAAAACTGAGATACTTTCTAATCAGTCCGTAACCCATCGAAACAAGCGCGCTAGTAAGAGTTGCAGAGGCGATCGCTATTCCGGTTTGAGAATTATTTACTGCAAAAGTTTCAGTAAGATAAAAAGGTATTTGGGTAGGAATCATATAAAAAGCTACCATCGTCACGAACATTAATCCGTAAATTAAAGCGATCGTAGTTAAAGGTAATTTCTCGACTTGTTGGGGATTTAAATTATTGTCTGAAGTTACCGATTTTGAATTTTTTGGTTCGTCCAAATAAAAAATAACTAAAGGAAAAATAACAAAAGCAGAAAGATAAATAAAGAAAGGCCCTCGCCAATTTAAATCTGCTAATATTCCTCCTAAAGTTAAAAAAGCAACTCCACCAAAACCCATAAAAGAAGCTTGAATTCCCATAACTTGATTGCGTTTAGCATCTTGATAGTAACTAGCAATTAAAGCTACAGAAGCGGTGGTAATTGCTGCTACTGTTAATCCTAAAAAAGCTCTGCCAATCAACAAACCAGTTAAAGAACTAAGATAACAACCCGTACCCCCAGCAAGACCATAAATTACTATTGCTACAGCAAGGATTTTTTTACTACCAAACCGATCGATAATCGTGCCAATAAAAAGCCCTCCGATCGCAGTAAATAATCCCGGAATAGTTAACATTAATTTTACCCAAAAATCTGCATCGGGTTGTTCTTGAAAAAATGCTTGAATTTGCGGTAAAGCTGGTGCTATAGTAGCCCCAGCCATCACGGTCATGGTACTAGTTAATAGTAAAGTAATTAGTTTTAACATAAACTCTCAATTAAACATTTATTTTCTATTTTCGCGATCGCCAAGACTAATAATATTTATGCAAAATAAGCAAGTTATCTAGAGTAAGTACGATGGTACGTCAGTACAGAAATCATCGAGTTTAACAATATTAAACAGAAGTGGTAGGATGTGAGGTTATTTTACTAGTTCGAGAGCCGATCGGACAAGAAGAGACTGTTTATAAACCGAATATTAAGAAGTAGTTCGATCGCCTGCTCTCAGCATTAAGCGAACGATAGCAGCATAAATCATAGCTTCACTTATCAAGTTGTCAATAAATAATTCTTTTCCCTCGAACTTATCGATCGCTTTTTTGATAGAAAAAATATTAACATTTGGCTCGGTATCGATCGTTTTCTTTAAAACTAGCTAAGTTTCTTCATATAATCGATAGTGATATTAATTTACTGCCATTTACATGATATCGATCGGCTCTTTCAACGGTTAACTAATTTCTTTATCTAAAATTTTTGCTAATTCAATCGATCGCTGAAGATCGCGAACGGTTGCTGAATTTTACTGTGTCAGAAGCCGCAAAATATTATTTAATGAGAGATAACTAAACGTATTTATATAAATATTAAGTCGTTTATTGTTATTGCAATTAATGTAACAAACTAATTGATATTTATAAAAAAATAAGGTTTATTGTTTATGTAACAAATTTTAAACAATTTGCCTTACAGACTATCAGAATTATGTATTTTCCTTACGACTCTTGAAAGAGAGCTGTAAATGAAGATGCTCGAATGAATTAGGAAAGAATTCAAACAATGCTAATCGCTTATTTCACTAGTGTATTTTTCATCATTCCTCTGATTGGGAAAATTATTAAACAATTAGTTGGCAAGCTAAAGAACAAAAATTCTTATACATTATCAGAAGTTGTAGCATTGCTGATGTATGTTTATTTGTGTTTTTTTGTAGTCTTATATATTCGAGATTTGGTTAGCTTTATTCAATGATGAAAGTGCGAATTTATTATTTAACCAGAAATTGCAATAATATTCAGTGTCTAACAAATATTTTAAGTATTTTGATTAGATATTGAGTGCTTATTCCTTTGAATGCAAACAATTATCTTTCATTTTTAAGCAAAAAGGATTGATATTTACTTTTGCTTGAAAAAAGATTTTTTGGAGCAAATATTGGGGGGATAAAAGAGAAAATAAAAATCGAAATAATCAAAAAAATACTTGCATCATTTTTGATTTTTATTTTACATTATGAATGAATGTAAAGTTGAAAGCATAAAGAGGATAATAGTTCACTTTATCGAAAAACTTTGCTAAAAAATGATTCTTTGAAATTGAAGGATCGCAAAAATAACATTTGATTTAGTAGATCGTTTGACCGAACTATGAATTTTAACGCCTTAGCCAGAGCAATTGTTACACCTAATTTTTCTACTAACTATCTTTCCCAAATTGCTTGGACGATTTTGAGAGTAGTAGCTGGATTATTTACGATCCACAACGGACTCGACAAGTTAGGAAATATTGAAGGTTTTACGATCGCTTACGTACACTATATCAGTGGGGACTGGACAATTTTATTCAGTTATTGTGCCGCTTTCACTGAATTACTAGCCGGGCTGTTAGTTGCTTTAGGCTTATTTACAAGACCGGCTTCGTTCGCTTTACTTTTTACAATGAGTATAGTGATGTACCACCACATAAAATTAGCTGGTTTAAGGGTAACTAGCATTGAATTAGCTGGACTCTATGCTGCTGCTTATCTATTCTTAACTGTCAATAGTGCTGGTTTATTTTCTATCGATGCCCTCATACATGGTTGGTTAACTGCTAAAAATGAGTCAACTCTAATATCAGTTGATGCGGTTTTAAATAAGTCACTATTAGAGCATTCTTTGAAGCAGTCTAATTAGTTGTTTTACTCCAAACAAACAGGGCAATATTGTGAATTTAATTGCTCCGTTTGTTATTAAGGGAAAATTTGATGAATATTACCGATTCATATACAGATTTCTAATTATTAAGTTTTGTTTGCTTTTAAAACTTACGATGAAATAGCGAGAAAAAATCAATTTCATCAAATTCGTCCAATTTGCGCCTGTTTACCTTGACTTAACTGAATCTTAAAAAAATTTTAGTTTTTGTCTTGCTTTTGCAAGTTGTGTGCTGTATGATTAATACCGAACTCAACAATCAACTAACCGATCGAATGATTGGAATACAATTTCCTTGGCTCACAACGTTAATTCTTTTTCCTCTTTTTGCATCAATAGCTATACCTTTAATTCCCGATAAAGAAGGGAAAACGGTACGCTGGTACGCATT
>CAYWIH010000130.1:0-14287 GCA_964458305.1 uncultured bacterium
CAAACGTCGAGTTACCTGTTGTTTTTTTTCTAATTTCATAACTTGTCTTCTTATTGTTTTGACAATAAACAGAATATTTTGCTGTATCCTGACTCTTTATTTCCTTCGATACAGCAAATTTTTTGTGGCTTTGAAATTAAAGTTGTACCACTCTAAAATTACCTCCTGACTGCTGCTCTAAATAAAAAATATTGAAGTTATCTATGTTGTTTATATTGTTTACATTAGCTCCAGCTCTTGCCTGTTGTTCACTAGCAAACAAAAAGTTAACCGATTGTATCTTGCCAACTTTTTGTTTAGTGTTAAAATCTAAAGCATTTTTATCAATTGCGTCTATATATTTGCCATAAGTTTTCCTTTCTAGTTTTTGAGTTTGAAACTTAAAATCCCACAATTCTCCTGTACTGGCAATAAATGAATCTCCTTGTTGTTTTCCTTTAACACCCTCAACATCTACTTTTTTTAAACCTTGAAATCCAGGAACGTATAAATTAACAAATTTTTCAAACGATGGGCCTCTTAGAGATGTGAGGTTTCTTCGTTGTAAATTGTTAAGTCCAAAATTGACAAATTTTGCTAAATCAGGCCCGAATTTGGCAGCAAATAAAGTCCCTAGATAATCTGTAGTAGCTCTTTTTACTAAACCAGCATCCCCAGCTCTACCACTATTA
The DNA here is from genome assembly GCA_964458305.1 of uncultured bacterium. Taxonomy (GTDB): domain Bacteria; phylum Cyanobacteriota; class Cyanobacteriia; order Cyanobacteriales; family JASJDA01; genus JASJDA01. The sequence goes on from CAYWIH010000130.1 coordinate 672, forward strand.
ATGATATAAGGAAGTAATCCTTCCAATTCAATTGTTTTAATTCCAGCCGCTCGGATAGCTGGTAAATATTTATTTACAGCTCCTACAACCAATCTCGTATTTATTCCTGTATTAGAAGGATTAAATACATTAAGAACATCTTGAAGTGTATTTATTGGTTTTGATTTATTAAGCTGCTGCGTTCCGCGTAAACCACTAACATAGTTTTCTACACCCCTAATAGGTATATTGATAGAAGCAGCAAATACATTTTGAACTAACTCGTCAGTAAGCTGAAGTGGAATCCCTTGAACATCTATAGGAATAAACTTTTTAGACACCCCAAGGTTATCGGCCAGATTATCAGCCAGTTTTTGCAAATCTTTTAGCGTACCTTGAAAAAGACCATAGACATCGTCACCTAACCTAACTAATAATTGACTGTTTTGTCCGGCTTTTTTCAAAGCTCCGCCTAAAAACGGTATTGCACCTATCACTTGTTCCCATTTTTCTAAGGGTTCTCCTGTGACCAAATCTCGTCCACTAAGAGCTTCTGCTATACCTTTAATATCACCAACAAAAGGTGTAAAATCCAGTACATCACTAAACCGTTCTCGATAATCTTGCCTTTGAGCATCCGATAAAGGTATTACTCCTCGATCTTCAACAATAAGATTTAGAACTGTTGCATAGTCTTGAAAAAATTCTTTCCACTGTACTTCATTATTTGGTTCAAATTGCTCTAATCGGTTAAACACTCCAGTCGATCCGCGCCCATAACCAATTTCGAGAAACTCTTGCTGAAGTTTATCAACAGCCTTTTCCCATTCCTTAAATTCAGAAGAACTAATAATGTTCCAGTTACCGCCTTTAATTTGCTCGTAAAAATCAATAGCAATGCTATAAACAATATCCCAAGCTTCTAAAAAACTCTTAGGAAGATTTGACGATTGACCGAATATTTCACCATCTCTTGCATCCTCGATCAAATTACTAACTACAGTAATTTGTTCAAAGGAATCCCCGAACGGAGTCAATCCACCAAAAGGAGTTCCTAAAGCAATAAGATCGTCAGTCGGTAAAAGACCGAGTAGGTTACCGCCTATTTGACTCGAGGCAATTTCATTGTTAAAAAACTGATTTAAAGTATCTATTTGCCCGGAATTTAAACCAGTTTTATTTAATAAATCTAGAGCTTGTTGTGGGTCTACAGAGAAAACATCTTTAAGGAGTTGTAAAGGATATTCAGCTAATTTCCTAGCGTTTTTTCTCCCCAGATCTTCTAAAATTTCGCCGACACCTTCTTCACCAGAAATAATATCTTGAAGATCTTCTTTATCAATCTTTAAGCCTATTTGATTACTCAAAATATCAGCTAAATTTCCAGTCCCCGCATCGATTAAAGAATTAAGTACATTTCCGGCGATATTTCTTATCCCTTTGATACCGCCTTTAACTATACCTTTTACACCACCACCATCGTCATCATCTCTTTCAATTTCAAGACTAAATTCAATTTGTCCTTCTTCTGCTTCCAATTCCAACGAAAGAGTAGATCCGTCTGGTAATTTTATTTCTTTTTCTATCTCTACTTCATCACCTTTTAGTTTATTTTTAAGTGCTTTGCCAGTTGGTAAACCAAATTGTTCTAATAAGGCGTTAAATTGTTGATTTTGTAAAAGCTTATTTAATCCTTTTTTACCTGTTTCTACTTCGAGCGAAACTTCAGAAATATTCTTAGGTAAATTGAAGATATCGTTTTTTTCTAGGAAAGCGATCGCCTTTTTTAAACCCTCAATTTCTATTTCGCGACCATCACCATCGCCATCTTTTTCGTTATCTTTATCCCCGTCTTTTTCGTTATCTTTATCCCCATCTCCATCGCCATCGCGATCTTTATCTTTTTTATCTTCTATATCCCGATCGCCTTTACCTTCTTTCTTGTCATCATCTTCCTCACTATCATTTTCTTCGCCACTATCTTCTGAAGATTTTGAACCAGAATTGTTATTATTTACTTCTTTTATTTCAACTTCTTGGCTATTTGATTCTTTCTCTAATAAATTTGCAGTAGCTGATGCTTCATTTTCAGAAGTAGAATTTAAATTGTCTTCTGGTATTTCTACTAAACTATCTTTACTAGCTTCAAATCTTTTTATAAGAGCATTATAATCGCTTTGTTCTAAACTATCTGATTTAATAAAATCGTCATTTTTTTGCGATATTTCTGTAGGTCAATCGCTCTTTTCAATATTCTTGATGATCTCTAATGAGTTGGTTTCTAAAAAATCACTTAATTTAGCATTATTATCGCTCTCAAAATTATTTAAATCTACTGCGATCGAATCCTTTTGAGTAACTTTCTCAGTCGGAGGATCTAATAAATTAAAATTAGGATCTACTAAATCATCTGCAACGTTTAATAAGGCTGTATTTTTACCATTCGTTCCTGTTAAAAGATCTTCTGAAGTAGTAAAACTATCTGAATTTATTGGCGAAGCAATTTCAATTAAAGATTCGATTTCAGTCGCAGTAGGTTCGTTAGCAATATCTAAACTAGGAGAACTAAAACTACCTGTATCGACAATTTCGGTAGTTTCTAAAGGATTAACCGCCGAACTAAAAGGGTTATTTACTTCTAAAGAACTATTGAAATTTTCTTGTATCAGTTCGTTATTGTTCATTCTTTTTCTCCTGTAAAATTTTAAATAGACGCGAAATATCTAGAAAAAAACGCAGCAAAATTAGCCGCTTTAATTACCAAAGTAAAAAAGCGATCGACCTGTGTAAATTGCCAAATTCGATCTAACTTGAACTGTTAAATTTCAAGCAAAAATCAAGTATTATCCTCTCTATAACCTCAATAATTAAGGCAAATTAGAGTATTTTTTAGAACTAAGGGATTAAAACTCATTTCGTGTTTTTAAGAAAGAGTCCCTCCTGGAAATAAGGAAAGTTTTTAACATTTTCCCTGATTTGGCAAACAGGTTTTCTCAAATGTTTAAGAAAAAATTAAGAACCAGTCCACGTAAATAAATCTATCGCTATTGATAAGAAAAAGCAAATAGCTTTTTCTTATTGGAAAAAAATTTTGAATTACTAATCTAAATAATTAGTATTAATACTAAAAGAACGGTGTTAAAAATCATACTAAGTAATACTGAGATAAAAATTGAAAAAACTTTTAAATGCATTACTTATAATTTTTTGCAAGCTTTCATAATGTTTTTTAACAGTTTAATTAAAGAAGTCAAGATATCTGGCAATTATCTAAGAAAATGGAATAAAAGGCAGTTTATTGAGATCTAAATTTATGAAAATAGCTTATTTAGAATGTCCGACGGGAATTGCTGGGGATATGTGCTTGGGTGCTACAGTAGATGCGGGCGTACCTTTAAAATATTTAATCGAGCAGTTGCGCGGTTTGAAAATAGAAGATGAATATAATTTAGAAGCAGAAAAAGTCGATCGCAACGGTCAAAGAGCGACTAAAGTTAATGTAAATTTACTTAATACTCCGAAACATCACCGCCATTTACCAGAAATCGAACGAATAATTCAAACTGCGGAGTTACCTGCAAAGGCTCTAATTTGGAGTTTAAAGGTCTTTCGTCAGCTAGCCATAGCAGAAGGTCAAGTTCACGGAATAGCCCCCGAAAAAGTCCATTTTCACGAAGTAGGGGCGACGGATGCGATCGTGGATATAGTCGGGACTTGTTTGGCTTTAGACTGGTTGGGAATAGAAGAATTATTTTGTTCTGCAATGCCGACGGGTGGAGGTACGATAAAAGCAGCTCACGGTATTTTACCAGTACCAGTTCCTGCGGTTTTAAAATTGTGGGAATCTCGCCAAGTACCAGTTTATAGCAACGGGATCGATCGCGAATTAGTTACTCCGACAGGTGCGGCGATCGCAACTACTTTAGCCACCAGTTTCGGAAAACCCCCTACAATGAAGCTCGATCGCGTCGGTTTGGGTGCTGGTACTATAAATTTACCACTACCTAATATACTCAGATTGTGGCTCGGTACGGTAGAAACAGAATCGCCAAAGAATACTAAAACTATTTTAGAGACAATTACCGTCCTGGAAACGCAAATAGACGATCTCAGTCCGGTGGCGATCGCTTATACTTGTGAAGAATTATTCCGAGTCGGTGCGTTGGATGTTTTTACCATTTCGATCGGCATGAAAAAATCTCGATCGGGTATTTTACTTACTGTTATTTGTCCTCCAGATAAGGTTAATGATTGCGAAGCGATAATATTTAAGGAGACTACTACTTTAGGTATTCGTCGTTTTTCTCAAGAGCGATCGATCTTAAAACGGGAAATACAGCCAGTAAAAACAGACTACGGCACTATAAGGGTCAAAATAGCGACTATTGGCGACAATATTGTTAACGTACAGCCAGAATACGAAGATTGCGCCACAATAGCCAGAAAATCTGATTTACCCTGGCAAGAAGTTCGCAAAATGGCTTTAAATAATTGGTACGATCTAAAAAAATAATATTTATTAATTATGCTTGACAGTTTAAATGTATCGCCAATTTCCCAAGCTGCTAAAGCAGTGGTTACCAAAGAGGTAGAAAAACCCGCACCCGAGTCGGTAGTAGAAGCACTACTAGCAGCAGAAAAAGCTTCTAAAAAGAATAAGGATAAATATAGCATCGATCGCCTTTTTGGATCTTGGCGTTTGTGTTTTATTACTGGTACTAAAAAAACTCGGGCTAAAGCGGGTAAAGTATTAGGAGCGGGTAAATACGTTCCTAACTGGGTCAAAATTACTATTGCTTATCAAAAATCGCCAGAATTTTCAGGTGGAAAAGTAGATAATTTGGTTGAATTTGGCCCTTTAAATTTATCTGTTAGCGGCCCGATTAAACTAGTACCAAATACTAATATTCTCGCTTTTGATTTTACTAGAATGACAGTAACTATATTCGGTTTAAAATTATATTCTGGTTACATTCGTGATGGTAAAAATAGCGAAGAGAAGTTCGATCGAACTGCTTTGAAAGATTTAGGCTCGTTTTTTGTTTATTTTTTAGTTGCAGATGATTTTATCGCAGCTAGAGGAAAAGGTGGAGGTTTAGCTATTTGGGGGAAACAGTAGCGATTAACGAGTAGCGAGTAACGAGGAAAGATTCAGAATATTACACTCGTTCTATCTACGAACGAATCAATTTTAAATTAAAAAACTCCTAACTTCTGAGTGCCGTAAACAGCGAGCTATTCGTTACTCAAATTAGCTTGTTTTGGTTGCGGAATTTCTTGTAAAAATTCTAGAGGACGACTCATATTTTCAGCAAAACCGAGAATATTTCGATCGCGATGTTCGTAAATTAATTTTCCTGTAGAATCGAATAAAAAAGTTGCTCCTCTTTGAGTTAAATAAGCCGCATTGGGAACGTAAACATTCCAATTACTGAGAACTTCTCCCATATTTCTCAATCTTAAAGTTGCCAATTCAAAAGGTCTTTGAAAACCAGTTCCACCGGCTTTTTTAAAAAACGAACCTTCGATCGCGGGTAAAGGTGCGGCTTTTACTACTTCTTTATCTCCAATTAATTGAGGTGCTGCTCGATCGCCTTTATAGCCGCGAAATACTTCTTTTAAAGTACCCGGACTGCCAATTCCAGCACACATTAACATCAAGTTTAACCAAGCATTTTGCGACTGAGAAAGAATCGGTAACTTGAGAGACAAACCGCGATAAAGACCTAACTTTTGGTGTAATTCTGCGGTAGGATCGACAAAAAGAGCTTCGCGATCGAACCCGGTAAATTTACAAAAACGTTCTCCAGAAGCCCGATCGCCAATGCCGATCGCAATAACTTTTATTTGTTTGTTTTCGAGTAATTCAGCCTCTTTTTCCAACCACCAAGCATATTCGAGACTATCAAAATCACCCAATTGAGGGAGGACTAAAACCAATAAAAGATTGAATGAAGAAAGATCGCTAAGTACGGGTAAAATTTGTCCGTCACTTACTCGTTCGCACTGAGTTTGAGTTAATATATTATATTGGTTCATTATTTTTAAAAAATAATTGTAGAAATTTGCTTAGTTATTTGCTTGGATTCGAGCGATTACACCCTATCGAGGTTCGGCTTTACTCATACTACCTTATCAAAAAAAGATTTATCTTAAGAATTAAGTAAAGCAGTATCAAGGTTTTAATAATTATGAACGATTTTCAAAACACCGATCGCAACGATAACAATATCTCCGCATTTTTCGCAAACACTAATAAAAATACCAATTTAGAACAGTACCTTCAATCTTTGTCCCCAGAAACTTTAAATCAACTAGCAAAACCCAATCGAGAAGTTTTACAAATAATTCAAAACAATGTAGCGCAGATGTTAGGTGGTTTACCTCCCCAGCATTTTAAAGTAGCTGTTACTACCGATCGCGAAAGTTTGGGACAACTCTTAGCTAGTGCGATGATGACAGGTTATTTTCTAAAAGGAGCTGAAAATAGAATGGTAATCGAAAAACAATTTCAAGATGCTCAATAAAAGATCTTATTTTTTAAGTACCGAACAAATCTCAATTTCTCAATACTCGATCGAAAATATCAACCACGATACACAAAATAGCCCCTCGAACTGGTACTGTAGAAAATTGAGATAATTTCTGGTGCGATCGATGGAAAAATTGTTCCAAACTGCTGTTCTATCAGGTACTTTATTATTTGCTTTATCGATCGCTTCGATCGCCGAAGCACAAGAAAATAATCCCGGTTTAAGGCAAGATAGTATTACCGAAGCAGATATCAAACGCTATCCTCCCACAGCAGTATCACCAGAAGTCGCAGCATCGGTAGAATCTATTTTAGATATTAGATCTCCTGGAAGTGGTGTATTAAGTCCAGACGGAGAAAAATTATATTTTAATTGGAATGTAACCGGAGTAACCCAAGTATGGCGGATCGATCGTCCCAAATCTTTTCCCATACAAATGACCGGAGGTCAAGATCGCACCAGAGTAGTTGGAATTAGTCCAAAAAATGATTATATAATAGTTTCGCGCGATCGCCAAGGACAAGAAAACCCGGGCATATACCTCCAGGATACCGAAGGAGGGCCTTTAACAGAAATTTACCATAAAGATAAAGTCCAGACTTTCGCCCTCTACATCAGCGACGATGGTAGAAATATCTACTATGCTGCTAACGATATTCGTCCCGATTCTTATGCTAATTATCGCTACGATGTTACTACTGGTAAAAAAGATTTATTATTCGATCGCCCCGGAAGATGGTTTATCAGCGACAGTCGCGGTAATGGTAAATTTTTAGTAGTCAATCAAATCGGTAATTTTGCCAGAGAATATTACGAGTTCGACGAAAATACCAAAGAATTTACACCATTATTAGGAATCGGAGAAAATAAAGATTATTCAGCACGATACGGAGCTAAAACCGGAGAATTAATCGTTTTAACCCCAGAATTTGGCGAATTTTCTCGGCTTTATAGTTATATCGATGGCAATTTCGATCCGATTACTCCAGACTTACCTCAAGAAATAGAAAGTTTTAGGATCGATCGTCAGCGCGAAAAAATAATCTACTCGATTAACAATAAAGGTTACGGACAAATAAAAGCATTAAATGCCAGAAATTATCGTCAGTTAAGATTACCCCTATTTAGAGACGCGGTTCAAGTATGGGTAAATTCGATCGCTCGAAACGGACGCTACATGAGTATATCGGTAAATAATGGCAAAGCACCAACAAAAAGATATTTATATGACTGGCGATCGAACCGTTTGCGAGAATTAACCCTCCCCAGTATCCCAGAAATGAATGCCGATCGCTTCGTTGCTCCAGAATTAGAATATTATCCAGCAAAAGATGGTACAAAAATACCAATGTTTGTCTGGCGATCGAACAGTTGTCAAGATCCTTGTCCTGTTATCGTACACTTTCACGGAGGGCCCGAATCTCAATCGGTGGCTCGTTTTAGTCGTTTAGCGCAGTTATTTACCGAAAATGGCTTTCATTATGTCGAACCAAACGTTCGCGGTAGTTCGGGTTATGGTAAAACATGGGTAAATGCCGATAATGGTGCGAAAAGATTGGCAGTAATTGACGACATTCCAGACGCTGCTAAATATATCCGCAAAGCTTGGCAGAAGGACGGTAAAGAGCCGAAAATAGGGGTGATGGGTTGGAGTTATGGCGGCTATGCTACCCTGATGGCAATGACGAAATTTGCTGGCAGTTACGATGCTGGGGTATCTTTAGTTGGGATAAGTAATTTAATTACTTTTTTAGAAAATACCGCTCCGCGTCGCCGTCAAGTTAGGATTTTAGAATATGGAGATCCAAAACGCGATCGTCAAGCATTAGAAAAACTTTCGCCAACTAATTATATCGATCGCATTGAAGATCCTCTATTAATTATCCAAGGTGCTAACGATCCTCGCGTACCAGTTACAGAAGCAATTCAAATCCAAAAAGCACTAGAAAATCGTAACATATCATCTCAATTAATTATTTTCCCCGATGAAGGTCACGGCGCATCTTCTCGCAAAAATCAAGTTCTTGAAATTGGCAATACTTTGGGGTTTTTCGAGCAATATTTGAAGTAGTTAAAAGAGGGTACAGGGTCAATTTAAAAATAGTGATTTATTAGATCTCAAAAAAAGCAGTAACTAAAAATCCTCCCATTTCTAATTTCTGTACCGACGTAATATGATGCGTTCCTTCTAAACACGGTATTATCGATCGAATTATTTAGCTAGCAATTTACTAATTTTTACTTGCAGTTAAATATTTATTTCAAAAAATATATCTTGAGATAGAAGTATTTATTATTGCAAATTAATATAATGGAGGTGATAAATAAATATAGGAAAAAATAATTAATGAGTATCGAAGATAGAGTAAATGCTACTGCGAAAAACATCGAAGGTAAAGCTCAAGAAATGATGGGAGAAATTACCGGAGATCCAGAAGATAAGATTGAAGGTCAAGCAAAACAAGCCCAAGCTAAAGCAGAACATACTAAAGAAAATTTCAAAGATAAAGTAAAAAAAGCAATTGATTAATAAAATTTAGCTAGCAAGAAGTCAGGAATTATAATAATTTACCTCTCTTCAGATTGCGATCGCCCGAGCTAAAAATCAAATAATCTATTACCCCATTTGAAAGAAAAGAGTCAGCAGCTAATTATTAGCTGTTTTTTTTATGAAATTAAATTTGTCATTCATCCAGAGAACGAATTGAAAAAAAATATTGTTGGCAAAAAATGGTATAGTAATCTTGCCGGGCTAAAAAAAACTATGACGATCGAGCTATATTATTGGCCGACTCCCAACGGCCACAAAATAACTATCTTTTTAGAAGAAGCAGAATTAGATTATCGCATCGTTCCAGTTAATATCGGAGCAGGAGATCAGTTTAAGCCAGATTTTCTCAAAATATCTCCTAATAATAGAATGCCAGCAATTATCGATACTGCACCCGAAGATGGTGGTGAAGCTATTTCTATTTTTGAATCTGGGGCTATTTTATTATATTTAGCCGAAAAAACTGGCAAATTTTTACCCACCGATATCCGAACTCGTAAAACAGCGATCGAGTGGTTATTTTGGCAAATAGGTGGTTTGGGGCCGATGGCCGGACAAAATCATCATTTCTCTCAGTATGCTCCAGAAAAGATTCCTTATGCGATCGAACGTTATATTAACGAAACTAACCGACTTTATGGAGTACTCGATCGCCAATTAGCTAATTTTGAATATATTGCTGGTTCATATTCGATCGCAGATATGGCTAGTTATCCTTGGATCGTTTCTCATCAAAAACAATCACAAAATCTCGACGATTTTCCTAATTTAAAACGTTGGTTTGAAACTATTAAAAATAGAAAAGCAGTAATTAAAGCTTATCAAAAAGGTCAGGAAATATCTTCAGGATCTACAGTGACAGAAGAAAGCAAAAAAATTCTTTTCGGCCAAACATCGGCAAATATCAAAGAAAAAATTGGAGAATAAAATAGTCTTTCAGTTAAGAACTTACCGTGGTACGTTCGTACAGAAACTAAAATATAATATTTGCTGGACTAAGTTTTCGATCGGTTTATTTTTCAGGATAAAATTATTAAAAAATAATCGAAAAATTTACTTTATTAAATTTGAATAATAGCTATGAAAGAAGAAAATAAGATAACAAAAGTTAAAGCTTTATGGAGGGCTGCTAAAGTAGAAAAAGCCAAATCTCCTTACGATACTATACACATAAAAATACTATATCCGACCAAAATAGATCCAAATAGAAAAAAGACAGATCTAAATCCAGATCCGATCGATCCAGAAAATGCACCCTTTCCAATAATAATATTATTAAATGGTTGGGGTTGTTATTCTCTTTGTTATCAATGGTTGGCTTTAAAATTAGTCGAAAGAGGATCGATCGTAGTATTATTCGATTGGATCGCTGAAGCTTTACCAGGAAATTTTGCTTTAACTCCAGGTATAGATCTAGAAAGTTGGAAACCAGATCGCTACGGTAAAATTCCTAGTAGTTTAGCATTACCTTCAATATTAACTGAATTAGATAAATTACAATCTAAAGGTATATTAGCAGGAATGTTAGATCTAAATAAAATTGTTTTAGGCGGTCATTCTGCTGGTGGTAGAGTTGCTTTAGAAAATGCTAATCCCGACTTTTTCCCTCAAATAGTGGCATCTTTTGCCTACGGAAGTACTTCTGGAGGTATAGTCCAATTTGGATACGAACCAGGGACTATTTTACCATTACCTTCTGCTTTACCAACATTAATTTTAGGAGGCGATCGCGATGGATCTATAGCTTCTATGAGTGGGAGTTATGGTGTTAGCAAATCAGATGCAACTGTTCCAGTCATAAGAACTTTTAAAGAAGGTATTTCTAGCCAAAGAGATGATAGTTATTTAGTGATTATAGAAGGAGCAAATCACTTTTCTATTGCCGATCCTAGCGATACTACTACTCAAAGTAATTTAGATTTACCAGCAACTCGATCGCCAAGTGAAATCCGTTCTTTACTATCAGAAACGATCGCTTTATTTATAGATACTTACGTCCAAAAACAAACGGAAACAAAATTAAAATTAGAAAGATTATTAAATAACAATCCGGCGATCGCTACTTTTGAACGTAAATAAGGTAGGAAATGTAAATAAAACCCACCTTCAATAAATATCATCTATAGTACAGTTCTTGCGTTGCGATCGGTCGCATCAACAATTTCTAATTCTTCGATACCTTCTTGACGTAAAATAGATTCGGCGCGGAGGATTTCATCGGTAGTTCCATCGACGATTAAAAGATAGTAGCCTGCTTTAACTCTTTCTTGGTAAATTTCCGCCTTTTCTTCAGGAATAGCCATACCTACCAAAGCACCCACTAAACCGCCACCAGCAGCACCAATTCCAGCACCAGCTAAAGTAGTCGCGATCGCCTCTCCAGCCACAATTATCGGCCCCAAACCAGGAACTACTAAAGCACCCAAACCGACTAATAAACCGCCAATACCGCCAAGTACAGTCCCAGCAGTAGCACCAGCACCAGCACCAGTATCTGCTTCGTTACCTTCGTCTTTACGTACTTCTGTAACGTTATCTACATTCTCGACGTTGCGAGCGATTAAAGAAACGTTATTTTTCAGATCGAAGTTAGCATCTTTAAGAGCGTGAATTGCTCTTTCAGTTTTTTCTGAGCTATCAAAAATGCCGATCGCACGTCTGTAAAAAGGTGCGCGGGCCGAAGTTCCGATTGTTTCTGTTACCATAATTTTATCTGAAATCGTTACTTACCTTTTTCCCTCACAACAAAACTTAATTCCTCCCTCAAAAGATGTATTAAAAGATACAAAATGTAAAGATCGGCTTTGTTAATGCGATCGCGATTTATTTTATTGTTAATATTGTCGAGACTCGATCGTACAATTTAAACAAGTGTCAATAGATAGATCTTTTAATTTTAAAAATTGGCGATCGCAACAGTTAGGCTTGATAGGATAATTAAAGAAGCGATCGGCTTAAAAAAAATAGGGATTAAAATTTTTGAGAACTTATTTCACAGCCGATACATTTTTCAGCTAAATTTCTAATAGGAGCGAAATTTATAATAGAGTTATTTTTAAAATTCAATTTACTTAAATTATTCAATTTACTTAAAGGAGAAATATCGCTTATTTGGTTATCCGATAAACCTAGATAGTTTAAATTAGTTAATCGTGTTAAGGGAGAAAGATCGCTTATTTGATTTGAATCTAACCACAGTAATTTTAAATTAGTTAAATATTCAATTCCATCTAGTTTAGATATAGATTTTGAACTTATTCCAAGAGAAGTAATTTTGGATAATTGCTCGCGTGTCAATGGCTCAGGATAAGTAAGATCTAGTTTTTCGCGAATAGCATCTTCTAAAATTGGATCGGCAAAAGTAATAGTTAAATCTTCTCTGTCCGATTTTGAAGTTAAAATAGATTCGGGTCGATCGAACTTATTTGCATTTACAATTGTTTCTCCACTTAAAAAAAATAGAGAAATTAACAGCAATAGATATCGAGATGGTTTAGTAATTAGTAACATGATTAAAACAGGATTTTAATTACTTAAAAAACTCATCGGTAATTGAGACGATCGAATCTTTTAATTTAAAATTGGGCTAATTTTCTTTGTCGATCGCGCACTAATTGATAAAAATCTTTAACTGTTTCGAGATATGTTTCGCCGCTTACTGAAACTACATTATTATGACCGGCATCGGGAACGAGTAATAATTTTTTAGGGGAAGTAGTAGCATCGTATAAAGACTGACTCATTTTAGCAGGAACGATGCGATCTTCGAGACCGTGAACGAATAGTATTGGCATCGGTAAAGATTTTACCTTATTAATCGAGTCAAAACGCTGCTCTAGCAGCCAATCGATCGGGAATAGTTCGTAAATTTTTTTGTATCTTATCATCTCCCGGATCGAAGTAAATGAACCTTCAATAATTAAACCAGCAGTTTGAGGTGTTTTGGTTGCTAAGTCGATGGCGATCGCCCCTCCCAAACTATGTCCGTAAATAAAGATATCTTGGGGTTTAATATTTTTAGAATTTACTAAATAATCCCAAGCAACTTTTGCATCTTCATAAGCAGTCTTTTCGCTGGGAAAATCTCCGCTACTTTTGCCGTAACCGCGATAATCTATTAATAGTACGTCGAAACCCAATTTTTGAAAAACTAAAGCTCGATCGAGGTTAGCACTGATATTGAACCCGTTACCGTGTAAATATAGTAAAGTACCTATTTTGGGAGATTGAGTAGGTATCAACCAGCCATGTACGAGATGGTCGCTATTTTTAACTGGCAACCAAACATCTTCATAAAATAAACTTAATTCTGGGGGCGGGTTTTCAACTAGAGAAGATGGAAAAAAAATAAATCTTTTTTGTAATTTTAAAAGTAGAATGCAGCATCCTAAATAAGCGATCGCTGCTATTCCGACAAAGCTAGTTAACATTTTCGTCCAGTTGTGCTTTTTTTTGCGGCTCATTTTCTATTTTCAACTACCCTAACGCGCGCTCCTCGCGTCGCTTGAAGTCAGGGATTGTATCTGCACTCCACCTCAATTCTAAATACCTCG